>NZ_JAPFGX010000030.1:0-33712 GCF_059803575.1 Sphingomonas sp. URJC2 | reverse complement strand
TTGGATCGCCGAAGCAGAACGTGCCTTGATGCGCCGCATGACCCCCGCCAAGCGCGGGCCAAAGGCGAAGGGGGCTGACTGATGGAATTAAGTATCGTGTCCCCGGAATTGGTGTCCCCGGAATTGCCCCTGACTTATCAGACAATGAAATGTTAGAAGCTTTTGAGGATTGGATTGCTGATGGTAGGGCAGGTCGATAGTATTGAGGAAGGAAGCTAAATGGCTGATATCGTCTATCTTGGTCAGGATGACCAACGTCCAGAAACCGATGAAAAAGACCCATGGTTGTTTATCGAACAAAAGAATGGAAAATATTTTGGTTATGGCGGTGCGTGGAAAAACTCAGGCGAGTGGGTTGGCTACGGCTCACTTAAAGAGGACGATGTGAGCTTAGATCTTGCACTGCAAGCAGCCCAAAAGTGGGCAGATCGCTTTGACGTCAAAACCATATTCGTGTTTCTGGAAAAGTAGATTAAGCGTGTTATACCTCGCTGTGAAAATTCCGGGGACACGATACTAAATATACCCGGTGCGCACGAGCTGATGGGCTGTTTGCATGGTTCGCCTGTCTCGCATCGTGATACCTGATGTTGCGCATCATGTGACGCAGCGGGGCAATCGTCGCCAGCAGGTGTTCTTTGGCGATGATGATTATGCGGCCTATCGCGATCTGCTTGCCGTGCAATGTGCGGCCCATGGTGTGGCGGTGTGGAGCTGGATCCTGATGCCCTGGGTCTGCAGGGCTGCCCTGAACTAGTCAGCATAACGGCCCCGGTCGCCCAGCAGGCATTGTGCCTTGGGCAGGGTTTCGAACAGGCCGCCGGCACCGATGTCGTCGCTCACCTGACCTGCTGTCATGAAGGGGCTGATCGGCCGTCCGTTGGCATCGGTTACGCCATGCAGCTTGATGCTCATGCCGCCTTTTGGTGCGTCCGATCAGCAATGGGCCTCGACGCCGGAAGTGCGCGCGAGAGCGGTCGAATTAGAGCATTTTCGAGCCGGGTGGAATCACCCGGCGACTCAGAAATTGCTGTAAATCAAAGGCCTGGAGCGGCCGATCCGATGCAGTCGGACCGGAAACCGCTCTAGGCGAAAAAGGTAGGTAACGGGTGGACAGCCGCCGGTTACTTCGCCTCCCGGTCCCGCGCACCCGGGCCGACATGTTCGTCGAGAAAGTCCTGGAGATAGCCGAGCGTATAGGCGGCATAATGTTCGCGGCCGGCCCACCAATGGCCGGTGTTGGACGGGATCGCCATTTCGAACTTCTTGCCCAGATGCATCAGCTTTTCCGACATTTGCAGCGTGGTCAGCAGCGGCACGATGTCGTCGTGGAAACTGTGCAGGAACAGCAGCGGGTCCTGCAGCTTCTCGCCATGTTTGAGCAGGCTCTGTTCGGTGAACACCTCCGGCCGGTCCTTGGGATAGCGCGACAGATGCTGGTCGCTGCCGAGGAACCGGGGCGGATCGACGGCCGGCGCGCCGGCCACGCCGGCGGCGAACACGCCGGGATGCTTGAACAGGGCGGCCAGCGTCATCAGCCCGCCATAGCTGTTGCCCCAGATGCCGATCCGCTTCGGATCGACATAGGGCAGGCTGGTCAGGTAATCGACCGCGCCCAGCAGATCGTCCAGATCGCCGCCGGCCCAATCCCCCTGAAACGCCTCGCGGAACGCGACGCCATAGCCGAGGCTGCCGCGCAGATCGACCTGAACGACGATATAGTCCTTCGCCAGCACCTGATGCTGCTGCAGCAGGCCGATCGGCCGCGCTGTCAGCCAGTTGTTGCGCGCGGTGTTCGAATAGATGTTGCCGATGATCACCGGATAGGATTTCGTCGGATCGAGATTGGGCGGCGCGATGATCCGCGCATGGACCTGAAAGTCGCCCGCCCGGCTGGGAAAGCTGACATAGCGCGCGCCCGCCCATTTGAAATCGTCGAACCCCGCGATCGGCGAGCGCGTCACCCGCCGCTCGCCGCCGCCGCGCGCCGATGTGACGAACAGCTCGGGCGGGTTCTGGTCGCTGCCGGAGATAAGCGCGATGTTCGCCCCGCTGGGGCTGTAGCTCGGCTCGTGCGTGCCCGCGCCGCTGGTGACGCGCACCGGCGTGCCGCCTTTGGCCGGGATGCGGTAGAGCTGGCGCTCATACGGGGTCGGGGCGGCGGCGAGGAACAGCAGGTCGCCGCTGCCGCGCACCGTCTTGATGCTGCCGTCAACGTCGAAGCTGTCCGGGGTGACCGGCCGCACCGCGCCGCCATCCGCCGGGATGGCCTTGATGCGATAATATCGGTCGGCGTCGGAGATCATGAAGATCTCCCGCCCGTCCGCGCTCCATTCGGCCTCGAACATCGAATAGATGCGCCGGGGCCGCTGGTCGTGCAGGATCTCGCGCACGCTCAGGTCGCGCGCATCCGCGACATGGATCCAGCGATGTTCGGCATCGTCGGAATCGCTCTGGATCAGCAGGCGATCGCCCCTGGGCGACCATTCACAGTCCAGAATCGACCGCTTGTCGGCGTCGGGCAGGCTGACAAAGGCCGGATCGGTCGCGCCCAGCGTCAGCACGCCCACGCGCCGCGTCTCCAGCGTGTCGCCCGGATAGGAGCGCCGCACCTTGTGCAGGATCGGCTCGTCGCCCTGCAAATAGGATGGGAAGGGCACGATGCGAACCTGTCGGCGATCGACATGGACAAAGGCGATCCGGTCCGACGCGGGCGACCATTCATAGGCGGTGATCGCCGCATCGGGGCCGACCATGCTGCCGATCGCCACCGTGCCGATGCCCGGCGCGCCGATGCGCGTGGCCTGCCGGGCCTCGCCGGTCGCAAGGTTCAGCAGCCACAAATCGCCCACTTCGACATAGGACAGCCAGCGCCCGTCGGGGGAGATTTGCAGGGACGATTTGCCCGCCCCGGCCTTGGTCAGCGCCTTGACCGCGCCGCCGCTGGCCGAGACCTGATGGACCGCGCCGGCAAAGGCGAAATAGACGCTCTTGCCGTCCGGGCTCCAGACCAGATCGGAAACGCCGCCGCGTTCGCGCGCGTCCATGTCGCGGCGCAGGGCGTCAAGGCTGGTCCCGGTCGGCCGCTGGGCGCCGAAGGCGACCGATTTGGCCGGGCTGTCCCCCTCCAGCCGGGTCAGGCGGCGCGGCGGGCCACCGGCGGCGTCGGCCACCCACACATCGCGAAACGGCCAGCCGCCGTCGTTCCACAGAAATGCGATTCTCTTCTCGTCCGGCGACCAGCGCGGTGCCGACGGCGTCGTCCCGGTCAGCATCGGCAGGGTCGCCAGCCGCTGCACCGATGGCGCGGCGTCCGCCCTGGCGGCGACCGCCTGCGCATCGGCGGCAATGGCCGGGCCGGCCAGCACTGCCAGCCCAAGGGCAGTGGCGGCCAGCAGCCGCGGCCAGTGGCGCAACCGCGCGGTGACCGGTCCGAACGCGAGATCCAAGCTGGGCTTATGCATGACGATCCTGTGACCCCCAAGGTGAAAGCTGAAGTGAAAGCCGGTTGCCGGCATAGGTGGAACGCGCCCCTGGCCGGGCACAAGCGCGAATGCGGGCCGCATGGCCCCCGACGTGATGTAACGGCACGGCTTTGTGAGCCACCTGCCTTTGCCGCCCTAAACCGCTGCCAGCGGGGCCGCGGTGGCCGCGCGCACATCGTCGGCGGTGATCCCCGGCGCGCATTCGATCAGCCGCAGCCCCGGCCGGTCGCAGGCCAGCACGCACAGATCGGTGACGATCAGGTCGACACAGCGCGCGCCGGTCAGCGGCAGGGTGCAGTGCTGGACGATCTTGGGCAGCCCGTCGCGCGTCAGATGCTCCATCACCACGATCACGCGCCGCACGCCCGCGACCAGATCCATCGCGCCGCCAATCCCCTTCACCTTCTTGCCGGGGATCGCCCAGTTGGCGAGGTCGCCTTGCGCCGACACCTGCATCCCGCCCAGCACGGCCAGGTCGATATGGCCGCCCCGGATCATCGCGAAGCTGTCGGCCGAGGAAAAGAAGCTGGCATCGTCGGTCGCGGTCACCGTCTGCTTGCCGGCATTGACCAGATCGGGATCGACTTCCTCTTCCAGCGGGAACGGCCCGATCCCCAGCAGGCCGTTTTCCGACTGGAAGGTCACGTCGATGCCCGCGGGGACATGGTTGGCAACCAGGGTCGGGATGCCGATGCCCAGGTTGACGTAGAAACCGTCGCGCAGCTCGGCCGCGGCGCGCGCGGCCATCTGGTCCCGTGTCCAGGCCATTATGCGGTCTCCGCCGGGCGGGTCGTGCGCTTTTCGATCAGCTTGGCGTTGATCGTGCTCTGGACGACGCGGTCGACATAGATTCCGGGGGTGTGGACATGGTCCGGGTCGATGCTGCCCACCGGCACGATCTCCTCTGCTTCGACGACCGTCACGCGCGCGGCGGTCGCCATGTCCGGGTTGAAATTGCGCGCGGTGCGCCGGAACACCAGATTGCCGGCGGCATCGGCGCGCCATGCCTTGATGATCGCCAGATCGGCGCGCAGCCAGCGTTCGCGGACATAGTCGATGCCGTCGAACGTCTCGACCGGCTTGCCCTCGGCGGCGAGCGTGCCGACCCCGGTCGGCGTGTAAAATGCCGGAATGCCCGCGCCGCCGGCCCTGATCCGTTCGGCCAGCGTGCCCTGCGGGGTCAGCTCAAGCTCCAGCTCGCCCGACAGATATTGCTGTTCGAACAATGTGTTGTCGCCGATGTAAGAGGCGATCATCTTGGCGATCTGGCGACTTTCAAGCAGCATCCACAAACCGAATCGGTTCGCCCCGGCATTGTTCGAGATGACGGTGAGCCTCTGCACGCCGGCGGCGCGGATTTCGGGGATCAGGCTTTCGGGATTGCCGGTCAGCCCGAAGCCGCCCGACATGATCGTCATCCCGTCGAACAGCACGCCGTCGAGCGCGGCGGCGGGGGAGGGGTAGATTTTGTTGCGCATCGCCGGTTCCCGTTCAGGCCTGATGGATCGCCTTGACGACCAGGAACGGGTCCAGCCCCTCGCGCCCGCCCTCGCTGCCAAAGCCGCTGTCCTTGACGCCGCCGAACGGCGAATCGGCGTTGCTGATCGCAAAGCCGTTGACGCCCACCATCCCGGCTTCGATCGCATCGGCGACGCGGTTGGCGCGGCGGCCATTTTCCGTGAACAGGAACGATGCCAGGCCATAGGGCAGGCGATTCGCCTCAGCGATCGCCTCCGCCTCGTCGGCAAAGGGGCGGATCAGCGCGACCGGCCCGAACGGTTCCTGGCGCATCACCTCGGCATCGGCCGGCACCCCGGCCAGCACGGTCGGCTGGTAGAAATAGCCATCGCCCGACCGCTGCCCGCCTGCCGCCAGCACGGCCCCGCGCAGCACCGCATCCTCGACCAGCGCGCCGACCGCTGCCGGCCGGCGCTGATGGGCGAGCGGGCCCATCGCCGTTGCCGGATCCAGCCCGTCGCCGACGCGGATCGCGCGCGTGCGGTCGGCAAAGCCGGCGACGAACCGGTCATAGATGCCGGCTTCGACATAAAAGCGCGTCGGCGACACGCAGACCTGCCCGGCATTGCGGAACTTCTGCGGGACGACGAGATCGAGCGTGCGGTCCAGATCGCAATCGCTGAACACCAGCACCGGCGCATGGCCGCCCAGCTCCATCGTCACCCGTTTCAGCCCGTCCGCGGCCAGCTTCATCAGATGGCGGCCCACCGGCACCGACCCGGTAAAGCTGATCGCGCGGATCACCGGCGATCCGAGCAGATGGCGGCTCACCATGTCGGGATCGCCGAACACCAGCTGCGCGACATCGGCGGGCACGCCGGCATCGATCAGGCAGGCCATGGCGGCGGTGGTGCAGCCCGGCGTCTCTTCCGGCGGCTTGGCGATCACCGAACAGCCGGCGGCCAGTGCCGGGGCGAGCTTCTTGATCATCAGATAGACGGGGAAGTTCCACGGCGTGAACGACGCGACCGGCCCGACCGGCTGGCGGATCACGATCGAACGCGCACCGGTGGGGCGCATCAGCACCCGGCCTTCGATGCGCACCGCCTCGCCCGCATAGAAATCGAGCAGCTGGGCGCTCGCCTCGACTTCGCCGCGCGCCTCGACCAGCGGCTTGCCCTGTTCGCGGGTGAGCATGGTAGCAATCGCGTCGGCACGTTCGCGCATCAGCGCCGCCGCGGCGCGCAGCACCCGCGCCCGTTCGCCGGGATCGGTGTCGCGCCAGCGCGCAAAGCCGCGCGCGCTGGCGGCAAGCGCCCGGTCGAGATCGGCAGGGGTGGCGAGCGGCACTTCGCCCAGCACCGCGCCCGTTGCCGGGTTCATCACCGGACGCGCCTCGCGCCCTTCGACACCCTGCCATGCGCCATCGACAAACAGCTTTGCTTCGGCTTCGTACGTCATGCCATCCTCGTTGCGCCGGGCGGTGCCGGCCGATGTTTTTTGTTCACATAGCGCCCAAAAGTTCGCTTTACGAGCAAAATGCGTTCGTCTAGGTTTTGTCACATGACAGCATCGCTGCACGGCAAAACCATTCTCGTCACCGGCGCATCCAAGGGGATCGGCGCCGAAATCGCTCGCGAGCTGCTGGCTGGCGGCGCCTATGTCATTGCCCATTACGGCGGCGACCTGGCCGGTGCGGAGCGCGCCATCGCGACCGCCGCCCCCGGCCAGGCGATTGCCATCCCCGCCGATCTGGGCGAACGCGCGGCCACGCTTGCGCTGTGGCAGCGGGCGCTCGACTGGCGGGGGCGCATCGACGTGCTGGTCAACAATGCCGCGACCATGCCGTTCGACGGCGGCTTCGATGCCGATGACGCCGCTTTCGAAGGCGCGTGGGACCGGGCGCTCGACGTCAATGTGCGCGCACCGGCGCGGCTGATCCGCGCGGCGGTCAATCATTTTCTGGAAGCCGGGGGCGGCGACATCGTCACCATCTCCAGCTGGGCGGCGCAGCGCGGCGTGACCAACCCGGCGACCATTGCCTATGGCGCGTCCAAGGCGGCGGTCCGCTCGGCCACTCAGTCGGTCGCGCGCAGCTATGCCCGCCACAATATCCGCGCCTATGTCGTGGCCCCCGGCGTCGTGCGCACGCGGCTGTCGGAAGAGTTTGCCGCCACCCAGGGCGGCGAGGACAAGGTGTCGGCAACGCTGGCGAGCGGCGAATGGGTCGATCCCGCAGAAGTTGCGCGGATCGTCGCGTTCCTTGCCAGCGGTGCCGCGCCGCAGCTGTCCGGCGCGACGCTCGACGTCAACGGCGCGACCTATATCCGCTAAATGCGCGTCGATCTGCCTGGACTCGCGCGCCGCGACCGCTTCTCGATCAGCTTCGAGGGGCGGGCGATCGAGGCATGGCCGGGTGAAAGCGTTGCTGCGGCACTGATCAATGCCGGCGAGTCCGCGATGCGGACGACGGCGCGCGGCGCGCCGCGCGGCCTGTGGTGCGGGATGGGCGTGTGCGGCGAATGCCGCGTGGTCATCGACGGCGCGGTCGCGCGGGCGTGCATGGCAATGGCCAAGCCCGGCCAGGTCGTGGCGCGCGCGCCGGCCCGGACGGTGCCTGCAACCGCAGCGACCGGCGTGGAGCCGGGCGCGGCGCTGACCCCCGATGTGCTTGTCGTCGGGGCGGGGCCGGCGGGCCTTTCGGCCGCGCGGGCGATGGCGCGGGCCGGCCTGTCGGTGGTCGTCGCCGATGAACGGAACAAGGCCGGCGGCCAGTATTTCAAGCAGCCCGGCAGCGGTTTTGCCGTCGATGACGCGCGGCTCGACCGTCAGTCGCGCGAGGGGCGGCAATTGGTCGCCGATGCCGGGGCGGCCGGCGTCAGCTTCCTTCACGGCGCGACGCTGTGGGCGGCAAGCCTTGATCCCGATGGTGCGCCGGTCGTCTATCTGGCCGATGGGCAGACCGCCCGTGCGGTCCGGCCCCGGCGGCTGGTGCTGGCGATGGGGGCGTATGAGCGCCCCTGGGCGGTGCCGGGCTGGACGCTGCCGGGGGTGATGACGTCCGGGGCCGCGCAGACGCTGCTGCGCGCTTATGCCAGCGCACCCGGCCAGCGCGTGCTGGTGGCGGGCAACGGCCCGCTCAACGTCCAGGTCGCCGCCGAGCTGGCGCGCACCGGCGTCGAGGTGGTGGCGCTGGTCGAGGCGGCTGCCGCCCCCGGACTCCGGCAAGGTGCCGATCTGGCGCGGATGGCGCTGTCCGCGCCCCGGCTGGTGGCGGACGGCGTGCGCATGACCGCGCAGCTGCGCCGCCACGGCGTTCCGACATTTCATGGCCATGTGGTGACGCGCATGGCCGGGGACGGGCGCGTCGAAACGGTCGAGATCGCCCGCATCGGTGCCGATGGCATCCCCGATCCGGCGACCGTGCGCAGCTTTGCGGTCGATGCCGTGTGCCTTGGCTATGGTTTTCTGCCGCAGGTCGAGGCGGCACGCGCGCTCGGCTGCGCGGTTGCCGCCGATCCGCGCGGCGGGCTGATGGTCGTGCGCGACGATGATGGCGCGACATCGGTGCCCGGTGTGCGGGTGATCGGCGATGGCGGGGGGCTGGGCGGGGCGCGCATAGCGCTT
This sequence comes from Sphingomonas sp. URJC2, assembly GCF_059803575.1. Classification (NCBI taxonomy): domain Bacteria; kingdom Pseudomonadati; phylum Pseudomonadota; class Alphaproteobacteria; order Sphingomonadales; family Sphingomonadaceae; genus Sphingomonas; species Sphingomonas sp. URJC2. Next base: position 25,142 of record NZ_JAPFGX010000030.1, on the reverse strand, counting down.
GCCCAGGGCGTGATCGCCGCCGCCGCCATCGCAGCCGAACTGGGGGGTGCCGTGCCCGCGCCGGATGTCGGCCGGGCGCGGGCCGATCTGGCGCGGCATCGCCGGTTTCAGACTGCGCTGTGGCGGATCTATGCCGTTCCGCACCTGCCCGATCCGCCGGCCGAGGCGCTGGTCTGCCGCTGCGAAAGCGTGACCGCCGCGGCCGTCGATGTCCTGCGGGACACGGGGGCGGCCGATCTGGCGGCGATCAAGCGGGCGACCCGCGCCGGCATGGGGGCCTGTGGCGGCCGCTATTGCACGACGCTCATTGAGGCGCGGCTGGCCGCTGCCCAGGCACCCGGCGGATTTGCCCCGCGTGCGCCGTTCAAGCCGGTGACCATCGGCGAAATCGCATCGCTGGCCCAACCATGATCGCCCGGCTGCTGCACCTGATGCTGATCGCGCTCGCGGTCGTCGTCGCCGTGCCGGCATCGGCGCGGACGATCGACGAGATCCGCCGGTCGGGCGAGATCCGGATCGGCGTCAATCCCAATTTCCCGCCGATGAGCAGCTATGGCGACGACAATCAGCTGAGCGGTTTCGACGTCGATGTCGCGCGCCGGCTGGCCACCGCGCTCGGCGTCCGGCTCGCGCTGGTGCCGACCGAGGCGGCGCAGCGTGTGCCGTTCCTCGTGTCCGGGCGGATCGACGCATCGATGGGCGCATTGACGATCACGCCGGAACGGCAGGCGCTGATCGACTTCACCATCCCGCTGCATTCCGAGGCGATGGGCGTGATCACCACCGACCGGGTCACCGCGGCCCGCTGGGAGGATCTGAACCGCCCCGACATCACCCTCGTCAACATGCGGGGCAACCAGTCGGTCGAGGTGCTGCGCGGCAAGCTGCCGCTGCCGCGCCGCCTGCTGGTCGACGGCAATGCCGATGCGATCCGCGCGATCGCGCAGGGGCGGGCGGACGCGCTTGTCGAGAATACCGATTTCTTCCTCGGGTTCACCCGGCTCTATCCCGATGTGAAATGGCGCGTGCTGCCCGAACCGATCTTTGCCGCCTGGTGCGGAATCGGGGTCGCCAAGGGCAATCACGGCCTTCAGGTCGCGCTCGACCGGGCATTGCACCGGCTGCACCGCGACGGCACCGTCGCCGGGCTGTGGCGGCGCCATTACGGCGCGGACATGAGCGTGGCGGTGGGCGCGGCGCAGATCGCGCCGGCGCTGCTGCCCCGCCCGGCCGCTGCGGCGGTCGCGCCCGGATACCGGCTCGACTGGGCACCGGTGCTTGCGCAGCTGCCCTATCTGCTCGGCGGCGCGCTGGTGTCGTTGCAGATCGCGTTCCTTGCCTTCTGGGCGGGGGCGGCGATCGGCCTCGCCGGTGCGGTGGCGCTGCTCTATGGCGGGGCCGGGCTGCGGCGCGGCGTCGGCGGCTATGTCGCGCTGTTCACCAACACGCCTGCGCTCGTGCAGATTTTCCTGCTCTACTATGCGCTGCCCGATGCGGGCATCAAGCTCGGCTCGTTCACGGCGGTCGCCATCGGGCTGACGCTCAACGCCGGGGCCTATCTGACCGAGATCATCCGCGCCGGCGTCGCCTCGGTGCGCCGGTCGGAGCTGGAGGCGGCGGCGGTGCTGGGGCTGGGCCGGGGCGATCTGCTCGTCCATGTCATCCTGCCGCACGTCATGCGCACCGTCTATCGCCCGCTGGCGTCGTTCTTCATCGTGCTGGTGCTGGGCAGTTCGATGGGCGCGCTGTTCGGGGTCGAGGAGCTGACCGGCCGGGCGATCAACATCAGCACCGCCAGCCTGCGCACCATCGAGACATTCACCATGGCCGGGCTGATCTACATCGCGCTTACCCTGATCGCCTCGGCGGCGCTGGCCGCGGTCGGCCGGTCGCTGTTCCGGGTTCCGGCGGGGGGCGGCCGATGATCGACGCGATCCTGGCCGCTGCGCCGCGTTTCTTCTCGCTCGGCACGGCCGAGTTCCTGATCGGCGCGCTGCTCCGCACGCTGTGGATGACGGTGATCGGCTGCGGCCTCGGCTTCGTCCTTGGCATGGGCATCGCCGTGCTGCGCCGGTCGCGGATGCGGGTGCTCGCCCCGGCGCGGGTCGTCGCCATGCTCGCGGTCGAGACGTTCCGCCGGCTGCCCTTTCTGGTGATCCTGATCCTGGTGCTGTTCGCCACCCAGATCCTTGCTCCGGGGCTGTCGCTGCTCGGCATCGCGACGGTTGCGATCACGCTCGCGGCCACGGCCTATCTGTCGGAAATCATCCGCGCCGGGTTCGATTCCGTCCCGCGCCAGCAGGTCGAGGGGGCGGAAGCGCTCAATTTCTCGGCCAGCCAGACGCTTTTTCTGGTCGTGCTGCCGCAAAGCTGGCGGGTGATCCTGCCGCCGGCGGCGGCGTTCATGGTCATGTTCGTCAAGGACACGTCGCTCGCCTCCTATCTGGGCGTTGTCGAACTGACCTTTGCCGGCAAGATCCTCGTCAACCGCGGCTATCCGCCGTCGCTCGGCTTCGGCGCGGTCCTGCTGCTTTACTTCGCGCTGTCCTGGCCGCTCGGGCGGCTGGCGCGGCGGCTGGAGACCCGACTTGCACCATCTCGACATCCATGACCTGAAGGCCAGCTATGGCGGCAAACCGGTGCTGCACGGCGTCACTTTGTCTGCCGACAAGGGTGAGGTGGTCAGCCTGATCGGCCCGTCCGGATCGGGCAAGAGCACGTTGCTGCGCGTCCTGATCGGCCTGACCCCGCCCGATGGCGGCACTGTCTGCGTGGCCGGCGAGGGGGTGGATTACGGCCACCGCGCCGGGCTGCGCGCGCTGCGCCGGCGCATGTCGATCGTTTTCCAGCAGTTCAACCTGTTCCAGAACATGACCGCGCTCGACAATGTCGCCATCGCCCCGATCAAGGTGCATGGCGTGCCCCGGCGCGAGGCCGAGGCGCGGGCGCTCGATCTGCTCGCCAGTGTCGGCATGGCCGGCCACCGCGATCATTATCCCGAACAGCTGTCAGGCGGGCAGCAGCAGCGTGTCGCGATTGCCCGCGCGCTGGCGGTCGAGCCGGAAATCCTGCTGCTCGACGAGGTGACGTCGGCGCTCGACCCCGAACGCGTGGGCGAAGTGCTCGACACGATCCGGACGCTGGCCGGCAGCGGCATCACCATGCTGCTGGTCAGCCATGAAATGGCGTTCGTCCGCGAAATCTCGACCCGCGTGGTGATGATGGATGCGGGTCAGGTGGTCGAAACCGGCACGTCCGAGCAGATTTTCGGCGCGCCCGAGCAGGCGCGCACCCGGTCATTCATCGGCTCGATCATCCGCCACGCGGGCTGAATGCATCAAGATCGAGGCCAAGCGGGCAGGGCCTGCCCTGGACCTGACTGGCGATCGACCGTGCCGCCGCCGGCCCGCCGGTAAAGCCCATCCACGGGACATAGTTGATGAACGCGCCCGGCGACTGCGGCAGTTCGCCCAGAATCGGCAGCCAGTCCGCCGTGCCGTTGACGAACGCCGCCCAGCTGCGCACCAGCCGCAGGCCGGCAATGCCCGGCACGACCCCGCAGGCCACGGCCAGATTGCGCGACAGATTGTCGATGCTGACGACCGGGCGGCCGGCCTGATCGAGGTCCGCGGCCCAGCCCCCGCCGATCAGGATGCTGCCGACACGGGTCTGCTTCATCGTCAGCTTTTCGCCCGCGCAATAGACCAGATGCGGCACCAGCGGCTCGGCCGGTTCGGTCACGCTCACCTGAATCGGAAACGCCTCGATCGCCAGCCGCGCACCCAGCGCCGCCGCCAGCGTGCCGGTTTCGGACCCGGCCGCGATCACGATGCGCGGGGCCTGCCATGCGCGCCCGCCGGCGGCGACGGTGTAGAGCGGCCCGTCGCGCCGGATCGTCGCCGGCCCGCCATGCGTCTCGATCACCGCCCCGGCGGCGCGGGCGGCCGCGGCATAGGCGGTCGCGACCAGCAGCGGATTGGCCTTGCCCTCGATCGGGCAAAAGGCCCCGCCCATGATCTTCGGGGCCAGATAGGGCGCGCGTGCCCGCACCGCGCGCTCGTCGAGCAGTTCGACCGGCAGGCCCGCCGCCCGCTCGATCTCCGCCTTGGCCTCGATCTCCGCCATCTCGGTCGCATCGGCACCGACCAGCAAGCCGCCGCCAAAACCGATTTCCAGATCGGCCCCCAGATCGTCCTCGAGCGTCTTCCAGAGCCCAAGCGAGGCGATGAACAGCCGCACTGCCGGACTGAAGCTGCGCGCCCAGTCTGCCCCCAGATGCCGGAACGGATCGTGCGGGATCTGGGCATGCAGGCTGCCGGCATTGGCGCTCGATGCGAGGCCGTTGACCGATGCCCGTTCGACCAGCCGGACGCGGACGCCGTCGCGCGCGAGATAGCAGGCGGTCGCGCATCCCGCGATTCCGCCGCCGATCACGATCACATCATCGGCGCCGGCAACGCGGCCGCCGGCCCGAATTCCAGCGTCAGCAGCCATCAAATCTTGCCCGGCGGAGCGGCATTTGCATCGATCCCGTCTTGTCAGCGAAAAAGTGGGCGCTATTGTTACAAATGTTCGCAGAACGCATCAATGGGCAAAGCCATCGGGACAGGGTGGCCGAGCCGCAGCTCAGAAAGCAGGGACCAATGAAGACATTCCGCGGCAGCTACACCGTCGCGGTCACGCCGTTCAATGCGGACGGCGCTGCGGTGGATACAGGGGCGCTCAAGGGGTTCATCGACTGGCAGCTGGAATGCGGCGTGCCCGGCATCATCATGCTCGGCACGACCGGCGAGTTCCTGACCATCAGCCCCGAGGAACGGCGGTTAATCGTCGAGGAAACGGTGCGCCATGTCGACGGGCGGATGGATGTTCTGGTCGGCACGATGGACGCCTATACGCCGCGCGCGGTGGCGTTCAGCCGCGAGGCCGAGGCGCTGGGTGCCGACGGGCTGATGATCATCCCGCCTTATTACTACACGCCCACCGATGACGAGATCTTCGCCTATTACCGCGCGATCTGCGAGGCGGTGAACGTGCCGATCATGCTCTACAACAACCCGGTCACGTCCAACCGCGACATGAGCGCGGCGCTGGTCGCCAAGCTGACCGATGCATTCGAGCAGGTCCGCTACATCAAGGAAGCGAGCATGGACGTCGCCCGCGTGTTCGACATTGTCGAACAGACGCATGGCAAGATGAACGTGTTCGCCGGCGAGCGTCCGGTCGAGAGCTTCCTGCTCGGCGCGGTCGGCTATGTGAACCCTTATGGCAATTATCTGCCCTATTCGACGACGCGGATGTGGCAGCTGCTGGAACAGGGCCGCATCCATGACGCGACCGCGATCCAGGCGCTTGTCCACAAGGCCGACAAGATCATCGCCGAAGGGCATCCGACCTATGGCCATCAATGCTATTCCAAGGCGCTGGCGGCGGCGGTCGGCCATCCGGTCGGCGATGTGCGTCCGCCGCTGACGCGCTTCTCGGAACTGGGCGACGAGGGCCGGCAGCGGCTGAAGGCGATCCTCGCGATCTTCGAGCAGATCGACGCGCTGATGGCCGATATCGACGCGCGCAGCCAGGACATGGAAAGCGCGGCCGCGTGAACCCGGACACGGCGCTGTTCGCGCCCTTTGCCTGCCGCGGCGCGACCTTCCGCAACCGCATCATGCTGTCGCCGATGTGCCAGTATGTCGCCGAGGATGGTCACGCCACGGCCTGGCACCGCGCGCATCACGCCCGCTTCGCGCTGGGCGGCCTTGGTGGCGCGGTGCTCGAGGCGACGGCGGTGACGCCCGAAGGGCGGATCACGCCGGGCTGTCTGGGCATCTGGTCCGATACGCATGTCGCGGGGCTGGCGGAGATTGTCGGCACCTATCACGATCACGGCGTCACCGTCGGCATCCAGCTGGCCCATGCGGGCCGCAAGGCAAGTGCTGCGGTGCCGTGGGACGGGGCGCAGCCGCTTCCCGCCGACGATCCCCGGGCGTGGCAGGCGCTGGCTCCGAGCGCCGAGCCGTTTCTCGATGGCTGGCCCGTGCCTCAGGCGATGGACGAGGCGGCGATCGAGGCGGTGATCGATGCGTTCGTGGCCGCCGGGCTGCGCGCGGTCGCCGCCGGCTTCGATTTTGTCGAGGTGCATGGCGCGCACGGCTATCTGCTGCACAGCTTTGTCTCGCCGCTCAGCAACCGCCGCAATGACGGCTGGGGCGGGGACGAGGCCGGGCGCTTCCGGCTGCCGCTTGCCATTGTCGCGCGGCTGCGCGCGGCGCTGCCGCCGGCGATGCCGATCTTCTACCGGCTGTCGCTGTATGACGGCGTTGCGGGCGGGCTGGTGGTCGACGACATGGTCCGGCTGGCCGCCGCGCTCAAGGCGGCCGGGGTCGATGTGGTCGATTGCTCGTCGGGCGGGGTGCGCGGCAGTTCCGGTGTCGCCGACATGCCGCCGGGGCCGGGCTATCTGGTGCCGGCGGCCGGGCGCGTGCGCCGCGAGGCGGGGGTTGCGACCATGGCGGTCGGGCTGATCGTCACCTCGGAGATTGCGGCGGCGGCGGTCGACCGGGGCGAGGCCGATCTGGTCGCCATCGGCCGCGAGCTGCTGGCCGACAGCAATTTTGCCTATCGCGCGGCGATGGAGCTGGGCGTGGCCGACGCGCACAAGCTGCTGCCACGCAATTATGCGTTCTTCCTCGAGCGTCGAAAACTTCGCGAAAGATAGCCCATGACCCGGTTTGCCGCCCTTCTGCTCGGTTCCCTGTCGCTCGTTCCTGCCGTTCCTGCCGGGGCGGAGGTCGCCACCCCCACGCTGCGCCAGCGCGCCGAGGCGCAGGACCGGCTGGTCAGGGCGCGGCTGGATCAGCTGGTGCCGCAGCTGATGCGCCGCCACGGCGTCGACATGTGGATTATCGTCGCGCGCGAATATGCCGAGGATCCGGTGCTGCGCACGATGCTGCCGGCCACCTGGATGTCGGCGCGGCGGCGGATGGTGCTGGTGTTTCACGACCGCGGCCCGGCGCAGGGGGTGGAGCGGTTCGCGGTCGCCCGCTATCCGGTCGGCGACTTTTTCACCGCCGCCTGGGATCCCGAAACCCAGCCCGACCAATGGGCGCGGCTGGGCGAACTGGTGCGCGCGCGCGACCCGAAGAAGATCGCCGTCAACATCTCCGAGGAAACCGGGCTGGCCGACGGCCTGACCGTCAGCCAGCACCGCCAGCTGCTTGCCGCATTGGGGCCGCTGGCCAACCGGGTGGTCAGCCATGACACGCTGGCGATCGGCTGGCTGGAAACGCGCACGCCCGAAGACATGGCGGTCTATCCAGCGATCATGCGCGCCGCGCATGAGCTGCTTGAAGAAGGGCTGTCGGAACGCGCGATCGTCCCCGGCGTCACGACGACCGCCGATCTCGTCTGGTGGTATCGCGAGCAGCTGGCGGCGCGGAAGATGGATGGCTGGTGCCAGCCCAGCGTGACGATCCAGCGCCCCGACAAGGGCGGCCCGGCCATCGGCAACCAGACGGTGCCGCGCACCGACACCATCGAGCCGGGCGATCTCGTCCATGTCGATTTCTGCGCCGGCTATATGGGGTTGAAGACCGATACTCAGCGGCTGGCCTATGTGCTGCGCCCCGGCGAAACCGCGCCCCCGGCCGGGCTGGTCGCCGGCATGGCCGCCGCCAACCGGCTGCAGGACATCGTTGTTGCCAATTACCGCGCCGGCATCACCGGCAACGCCCTGCTGGCGGCGGCGCGCAAGGATGCGCTGGCCGCCGGGCTGACGCCGATCATCTACAGCCACCCGATCGGCCAGCACGGCCATGGTGCCGGGCCGTGGATCGGGCGCTGGGAAAATCAGGCCCCGCTGGCCGGGCTGGGCGATTACCGGATCAACGCCAACACCGCCTGGTCGATCGAGCTGGCGGCGATGCACAAGGTGCCCGAATGGGGCGGGCAGGAGGTGCGGTTCGCGCTTGAGGTCGACGGGTTTTTCGACGGCAACAGCTTTCGCTGGATCGACGGCCGCCAGACCCGCCTGCACCTGATCCCGCGCCAGCCTGCGCCCTGAACCGGGCGACCCTGAAGCCCGGACGGCCGATCCGCTGTTATCGGATCGGCCGCGCCCTATCTGGGGTCAGCGCATCTTCCTGACCTGATCGTCCTTGCCGGTCATTTCCCAGCGGATGAGCGCGATGGGGATCACGCCCGCGGCGATGAAGCGGTCGTGAAACGCCGTCAGGTCGAACGCATCGCCCTTGGCATGGCGTTCCTCGGCCAGCAGCTGTTCGACCTGCAACTTGCCGAAATAATAATTCAGCCCCAGCCCCGGCTGCCGCAGATACAGCGCCATGTCGTAGATCGCGGTATCGTCGGTCAGCTCCATCCATCTGGGCGTCCGCCCGGTCAGCGAAGCCAGCGCCTCGTCGAAGCTCCATTCATTGGCCTGGGCGAGCAATTCCGCGCGCAGCCGCGCGGCGCGGTTCGCCTGCAGCACATAATGGATCTCGCGCGCCTTGGGCCGGGTGTCGAGCCAGCCCGCCTGGAGCAGCATCTCCTCAAGGTAAAAGGCCCAGCCCTCAAGCCGGCCGCTGTCGAGAAAGCCCAGCCGCTCCCCGCCGCGCAGCGGACGCCGGTCGCGCTGCTGATAGGCGCTGTCGAAGATGTGGCCGGGCAGATTGTGCGCGCGCAGGCTGCGCGGGTCGCGGTCCTCGGCCTCGCGGAAGAAATTGCGCGTGACCGGCGGGTCGAACGGGCCGGGCGCGGCGGGGTCCTGATTGGCGGGCATCACATAAGGCCCCTCGGGCGGGGGCACGGTCAGCCAGTCGGGCACGGTGAAGATCTTCTTCGCCTTCAGAAAGCCGAGCAGCTCGGTGTCCGCCTCGCGGCGCAGCGTCTCGAACGCATCGAGGCTGGTCACCGGCGCGATCATCGGGCTGCCGCGATGCTCATGCTCCTCGATCGCGAGGAACGCCATGCTGCGTTCCCATTCGCGCTCGCCCAGCACCATCATCTCGTCGGTGGTCCAGGGATAGAGAAGGACGTGGCGCAGATACCAGTCGAACTCGGCCTTGCCGATGCCCGCCTTGGCCGGGACATGGGGCAGCCGGCCCTCCAGCCATGCCGCAAAGCCATCGGATGCGCGGGCGGCGGCCTCGGCCGCCGGGGCGAGTTCGGGGTGATGGGCCTTGAGCTGCACCGCCATCCGGCGCAGCACGCGCGCCTCGATCCGGTGATGGGCGATGCCGAGCTTTGCCAGATCGCCGCGCAGGTCGGTGAGCGTGGTTCGCGCCGTCGCCAGCACGCCGGGGATCGCCCGCAGCCGGGCGGCCAGCGTCGCCCGCGCCGCACGGTCGGTAACCGGCAGGCGGGGCGGGGTGAAGGCGCTGGGTGCCTTGGGCCCCCAGCCCAGATCGAGCGTCGACCACCAGACCGGATCGCGCGCCCATGGCCGGAGCGTCCGGTGTTCGAACGCCACGCCGCGCATCTCGGCAAGCGCGATCATCAGATCGACCCGCTCGGGGATCGGCCAGCCGCTGTCGTCCATCGCTGCGATCCGCTTGACCGCGTCCTCGGCCGCGCGCGCCCGCGCCGCCAGCGCCGCCTCCGACACGTCGGGCGCATGATCGCGTACCGGTATCGTCACCGCCGCGCGCGCCGACTGATAGAGGCTGACCAGATCCGCATGGGTGGCGGCGGCGGCCGCTGTCGCGCTGGCGCTCGCGACCAGCATGGTCGTGGTTGCCAAAGCGCGGAGAAAACCTGTCTTCATCTGTCGAATCCCCTGTTGCGGTTACAGGGAAACATGCCCACGATGCGAACGCAAGTTCGCAGTGCGGCTAAATCGGAGGTTGGCGACATGGAAAATCCGCCCTGGGCGATCGAGGAAGCGGAATGGCGTGCGCTGATCGGGCGCGTCCGTGCCGGCCGGTCGCTGCAGCCGCCATCCTGGCCGGGCAATGCCCCGTTCGCGGTCGCGCTGTCTTTCGACTGCGACCATGAATCGTTTGAAATCGGCGGCGGCGGCCGCGCGGTCGGCCGGCTGGCCTGGGGGGAGTTTGGCCGCCGGGTCGGGGTGCCGCGCATCCTGGCGGCGCTGGCGCGCAATCAGGTGCCGGCCAGCTTCTTCATGCCGGCTTTGTGCGCGCAGATCGACCCGGACGAGACGCGGCGGATCGTCGCGGCCGGCCATGAGGTCGGGCTGCATGGCTGGGTGCATGAGAATAACAGCCTGCTCGACCATGCGACCGAGCGTGACCTGATGCTGCGCGCGCGCGACGTGCTGGCCCCGCTGATCGGCGCGGACCCGGCGGGCTTCCGCTCGCCCAACTGGGATTTGTCGCCGCACACCATCGCGATCGTCGCGGAAATGGGGCTGGTCTATGACAGTTCGCTGATGGCCGACGAGACGCCCTATGAGCTGCTGCTCGACGGCCGCCCGACCGGCATTGTCGAGGTGCCGGTCGAATGGCTGCGCGACGATGCCGTCTATCTGATGTTCAACCGCACGCCGGCGACCCGGCCATGGATGACGCCCGACGATGTCCACCGCATCTTCCGCCGCGAGCTGGAGGCCGCCCATGCCGAAGGCGGGCTGTTCCAGCTCGTGCTGCATCCGTTCGTGATCGGCTATCGCTCGCGCATCTGGATGCTCGAGGCGCTGATCGAACAGGCGCGCGACCTGGGGGCGTGGTTTGCCACCCACGAACAGGTCGCGCGCTGGTGCGGACGGGGGCTTGGTCCAGTCTAGCGCATTTTTCGAGCCGGGCCGGATCAGCCGGCGGCCCGGAAAATGCGCCAACTTCAAGATTCAGCGTTGCCGATCCGATGCAATCGGATCGGCGTCGCTGACGCCGAGCTTGTCGAGCTCGTCGGTGGCGCCGAGCATCTGCCAGCGGATGAGCGACACCGGGATCATGCCATAGCTGTTCAGCTCGTCGAAAAAGTCCTTCACCCGGAAATCCTTGCCGCGCTTTTCCGCGACTTCGGTGATCAGCCGTTCGATCATCGCCTTGCCGGTGATATAGCTCGGGCCATAGCCGGGCAGGCGCAGATACATTTGCTGTTCAAAGCCGAGCAGCGGCAGGTTGGGCGACATCCAGCCATTGGGCGTGCGGCTGACCTGCATCGCCATCGCGGCATCCAGATCGATCATGTTCGCCTGCGCATAGAGCGAGGCCAGACCGCGCGCCGCGCGCTGGGCCTGCATGATCCACACGATCTCGCGCGCGCGGGGATCATCGTCGAACAGGCCGGCATTGAGCATCAGCTCTTCCATCGCCGTCGCCATGCCTTCAGCCCGGCTGACCCAGACATTGTAGAGCAGCGGGCCGCGCCGGATCGGGCTTGGATGCGGGTCGGCCGCCATGTTGGCCAGATCCCACCAGTGATAGAAATGGGTCCACAGCGTCATCGGCGCGCGGTGCATGGCGATGTGGAAGAAGTTCTGCTGTTCGGGCGGCACATAGCTGCCGATGCGCGCGAGCAGCGCTGGCTTCATATAGTCGCGCACCGTCAGGATCTGGCGGTCGTCCATGAAGCGCAGATATTTGTCGACCGCGGCGCGCGCCTGCCGGTCATATTCGGCCGGGCTCTGCGCGCCGATCAGCGGCGGCAGGGCGCGGTTGCGATGCTCTTCCATCCGCAGCGCGGCATGCGCGCGGTCCAGCTCGCGCTGGAGGATCGCGACTTCGTCCTCCCAGGTCAGCGGCGAACGCTGCACATGCTTGAGGAACCAGCTATATTCGGCCTTGCCGACGCCGGACGGGCCGGTTTTCTTCGGGGCCTCGGCCTTCACCCAGTCAAGAAACTCGCGGGTCGCGCCGGTCGCGGCCTCGACCGCGCGGCGCAGCGCCGGATTGCCGCCCGCAACCTTGGTGCGCAGCTCTTCCAGCGCGGTCAGCTGTTCGCCGATGGTGACGATGCTCGCCTTCCACAGATCGCGGGTGTTGCCGGTCAGGTTGCCGCGCGCCTGGGTGAGCAGGGCGGGGATGTGCGCCAGTTCGCCGGCCAGTTTGCGTTCGGCCGCCGCGTCGAGCGGGAAGCTGTAGGTCCACAGCTCCACCGGCATCGGATGCACCGGGCCTTCATGCGCGGGCGTGTCGCTCTGCGCCGTCCAGATCGAGACATACCAGGCCGGGTCGCGCCGCCAGGGCTGGGCGACGCGCAGGTCGAAATCCAGCCCGTTCATTTCCGAACGCACCAGTTCGCGGTCGACCTTCTGGGCGATCGTCCATTTGGCCGCGGGCAGCCGGTCAAGCCGCGCGCGCAGCTGTTTCAGCGCTTCCGCCTGCCGGGCCAGCGCCGGGGCGGTGAAATCGGGCGCGCCGCCGCGCACCTCGCCCTTTTGCAGCTGGCGCCACTGCGTGAACAGGCTCTCCAGCGTGTCAGGCTGCGCGGCCAGCGCCGGCGGGGCCATCATCATGGCCAGCGCCGCAAAGACAACAAGCTTCATTCGCGTCGTTCCTCCCCTTGATGGCCGCACGGCGATCAGCATCGCCTGCGGCCCTTGAGCCAGCGTCCGACCAGCACAGCCCCGCTGCACAGGTCGGTCATGGTCATGTCGAAACCGGCATCGCCCAGCCGCGCACATGCGGCAGCGGTTTGGCCGGCATCGGGCGCTGCCTGCACCAGATCGGCCAGCCGCGCGCGATGTTCGCGCCAGTCGGCGGCGAGGCGATCGACACGCGCGGGATCGGGCTGCGCGGCAAGCGCGCGCGCATGATGATAAAAGCCCTCTAGCAGGGCGGTGTTGCCCGCCGTCCGTTCCGCCGCGATCACCTCGCGCAGCAGCGGGGCGAGGGCATCAGGCCCGCGCGCGATCGCGGCAAAGCCGCCCAGATCATGATCGATCCAGTCGGCCTGGGCGATCTGTTCGCGCGCCTGCTGCACGACCGCACCGTCGGCGGCATGGAGCAGCCATGCGATCTCGCCGCCGGTCACGCGCGCGGCCTCGTCAACCGCGTCGTCCAGCCCGGCATATTCAACGCCGAACTGGCTGACGACCAGATCGAAGCTGCGATCGGCAAAGGGCAGGCGGCGGAGATCGACGCCGCCGAGAATCCGTGCCTCCGGGGTCTGGATCGCGTGCTGATCGGCAAGGTCGACGCCGGTCGGCGACTCGATCCCGGCCGCCGCCGCCATCGCCAGCACCGCGCCGCGGCCGCAGGCCAGATCGAGCAGCCGGATCGCCGCCGGCCGCCCGGCGAACACCGCCTGCCAGCCGGCAGCGATCACCTGCTGCGCGGCTGGCGGAAACGCCGCCGTGCAGCCGTCGCGCGCGCTCCCGCGCCAAAAGGCGCTCCAGAGCATTGCCTGCTCCGTGTCTCCGCTGCCGCCGGGCCGGTTTGCCATAACCGTTATCTGGCACGGCCGCGCCGCCTGTGCCAGCGCATTCTGTTCGCTGTGCGAAATTGCGTGCGCAGGGCGCGCATAACGATTGACATGGTTCCGTAATGGAGCGACGGTGCGCATAGCGGCAGTCTGTTCGCAGTATGTGCGTCTGGCGAACAAATATAAAAACCGCATTCGTTCAGGGTGGACCCAGCATCAACAGATTGAAAAGGGGGGCGAATATGGCCATTTCCAGTCACGGCAGCAGCGGGATCCGGGGCGTGACGCTTCGTGCCGCATTGCTCGCATCCACGCTCGCCGGCGCATTCGCCGCGACGCCTGCGCTGGCGCAGGACGCCGCGCCGCCCGAGACTGCCGCCGCCAACGCCGATGCCGGTGACATCGTCATCACCGGGTCGCGCCTGCAGCGCCGCGATCTGGTCGCCAACAGCCCGATCACCACGGTCGGGGCCGAAACCCTGCAGGCGCAGGGCGCGGTGACGCTCGAACAGTCGCTCAACCAGTTTCCGCAGCTCGTGCCCGACACGACCAGCAGCACCAACCAGAGCGGCGGCTCGGGCATCCTGTCCGTCGATCTGCGCAGCCTCGGCGCGGTCCGCACGCTCGTGCTGGTCGATGGCCGCCGCTTCATGCCGGGCGACGTGACCGGGCTGACCGACCTGGCGCTGATCCCCGATCTGATGATCGAGCGCGCCGAAATCATCACCGGCGGCGCGTCGGCCGTCTATGGCTCGGATGCGGTCGCCGGCGCGGTCAACTTCGTGCTCAAGCGCAACTTCGAAGGCGTGGCCGCGCAATATCAATATGGCGAGGCGGACCGCGGCGACGGCGCGTCGCACAAGGCGGACCTGCTCCTGGGCGCGAACGTGTCCGAAGGCCGGGGCAACATCACCGGCTATTTCTCCTACACCAGCCGCGATCAGGTGCTGATGGGCGACCGCGCCTTTTCTGCCAATCCGGTGCTGGCCGATGCGCAGGGCCGTTTCCAGCCCTTCGGCTCGGGCAACATTCCCGGCGGCCTGATCGGCATCAACAGCACCCAGATCCCGCAGCTGACCGGGGTGCCCGACCTGAACAATGCGAGCGGTGCCTGCCCGGTTGCCAATGTCGGCATCCGGTTCGGCGCGCAGGGCGAGCCGCTGCCTTTCTGCCGCCCGCGCGACCAGTTCAATTATGCCGCGCCGAACTTCCTGCTGCGCCCGCTCGAGCGCTATCAGGCGGCGCTCAACGCGCGCTATGAAATCACCCCGAACGTCGAGCTCTACAGCCAGTTCTTCTACGGCAAGAAGGTCAACTCGTTCCAGCAGGCGGCAGAGGCGGTCAACCCGTCCAGCTCGGGCCAGCAGGCGGGCACGGTGCTGATCCCCAATGCCGACACCAACCCGCTGTTCACCTCGGCCCAGCGCACATTCTTCGCGGCCAATCGCGGCTTTTTCGATCCCGATGGCGACGGCGTGTTCACGCTGCGCAATGTCGGCCGCCGGTTCGAGGAATTCGGCCCGCGCACCGTGGAGTTCACCACCGACGCCTTCATGATCTCGACCGGGCTGCGCGGCAGCCTCGATCTGTTCGGCAACAGCTGGCGGTGGGACACCTTCTACCAATATGCCCGGACCGACGAGCGCCAGGTGCGGTTCAACCTGCTGTCGCGCTCGCGCACCACGGCGGGTCTCGACGTGGTGGTGGTGAACGGCCAGCCGGCCTGCCGCAACCGCGAGATTCCGGGCTGTATCCCGGTCAACATCTTCGGCACTGAGACGCTCACCCCGGCCCAGGCCAATTTCCTGAGCGTCAACACCTCGACCGACAGCCGCTTCACCCGCGAAGTCGCCGGCGGCACGCTGGCGGGCGATCTGTTCGACCTCCCGGCGGGTGCCGTGTCCACGGCCGTGGGCTTCGAATATCGCCGCGACGGCTTTTCGATCACGCCTGACGAAGTCGCGCTCAGCAACGATCTGGCGGCGATCAACGTCGCGCCGATCGTCAACTCCGGCGCGTTCAGCGTGAAGGAAGTGTTCGGCGAAATCCGCATCCCGGTGCTCAAGGACCTGCCGCTGATCAAGTCGCTGGCACTCGAAGGCGCTGTCCGCTTCTCCGACTATTCGACGATCGGCAGCGTCGTGACCTGGAAGGGCGCGGTCGACTGGGAAATCACCGAATGGGCGCGGTTCCGCGGCAATTACAGCCGCGCCATCCGCGCGCCCAACCTCAACGAGCTGTTCGCGCCGGTGTCGCAGGGCTTTATCGGCGGGCGCGATCCGTGCGTGCGCACCAGCAACCCCACCGCCGCGCAGAAGCAGGTCTGTCTGGCCCAGGGCGTGCCCGCGCAGTTCATCGACACGCTTGAAGTCGCGCAGAGCCAGGGCTTCGACGTCCAGTCGGGCGGCAACATCAACCTGCGCGAGGAAACGGCGGACACGCTGACCCTTGGCCTCGTGTTCACGCCGATGCGCGGCCTGTCGGTCACGCTCGACTATTTCGACATCACCGTCAAAAACGCGATCTCGCAGGTCGACGCGCAGACGCTCGTCAACAACTGCTTCACGACGCTCGATACCCAGGGCCCGTCCTGCCAGTCGATCACGCGCAACAGCTCGGGCAACATCCTGTCGGTGCGCGCGCCGCTGCTCAACATCGCCGAACGGCAGGTGCGCGGGCTCGATGTCGGGGTGAACTACACCTCGGCAACGCCCTGGCTCAACTTCTGGGCCGAGGACAGCCGCCTGACCGTGCAGTTTGTCGGGTCGTTCCAGTTCAAGGACAGCAACATTCCGCTGCCCGGCGTCGCCTCGGTCGAATGCGCGGGCTTCTACGGCGGTCCGTGCTCGAGCGACGCGGTGCGCATCACGCCCGATTTCCGCGCCTTTGCCGGGCTGACCTACACTTCGGGTCCGGTCACCATCAACAACCAGCTCCGCTATATCGACGATCTGGAGCTGTCGCCGCTGTCGCCGCCGACCGAAAGCGGCACGCTGGGGGCCGAAACCTATTGGGATCTCTCGGTCCGCGCCAAGGTGTACAAGAATATCGAGCTGTTCGGCGGCATCAACAATGTGCTCGACAACCAGCCGCCGGTGATGGGCTTTGCCGCAGGCGGCGATTCCAACACCAACCCGCAGCTCTTCGACGTGATCGGCCGCCAGTATTTCATCGGCGCGTCGCTCAAGTTCTGATCTCGGGACCGGAAAGGGGAGGACCCATGGCTGCTCTGCGTTTCAAACTCCGGCATGCACTCGCGCTTGCCTTGGCGGTGACGGGGGCGGTGTCCCTGCCGGCACCGGTGCTGGCGGCGACTTCGGTCGCCGATCAGGCCGGGCCGCCGGCCGGGCAGGGCAGCTATGGCGACCTGCTGGCGCTCTGGGCCGATTTTCTGGCCTGGCGCGATGCCCCGGCGGCGTCGCAGGATTTCAGCGCCGCCGCCGTGGCGGCCCGGCGCACGGCGATCGCCGGCTATCTGCGCCGGATGGAAGACATGAACGTCGCGGCCTGGGACCGGTCGCGGCAGGCCGACTGGCTGGCGGCGCGCAGCAAGATGGACGAGGTCAACTTCCTGCTGAACGTGTCGAAGCCATGGGAGCGCGATCCCGGCTTTTACGTCGACCAGATGCTGGAGGTGACGTTCACGTCGCTGCCGGCCAAGGGCGAGGCGCTGGCCCGGCTGCAAGCCGGGCTGCGCGCGATCCCGTTGCTCGTCGCCCGCGCCAAGACCCAGTTGCGCGACATTCCCGGCGACTATGCCGATCTGGCGCTGCACAACCTGTCCAACGCCGATGGCGTCGGCCATGGCCATCCCTATCGCAAGGTGCCGCCGGCTGGGGTGATCGGCTGGTATGACGATCTGGAAGCGCGGGCGCGCACCGCCCAGCCGGCGCTGCTGAAGGACATTCGCGCGGCGCGTGCGGCCGCGCTCGACATGAAGGCATGGCTGACCGCCGGGCGGCCGCAGATGACCGCGCTTGCCGGTGTCGGCAAGGCGAATTTCGACTGGTATCTCAAGAACGTCAAGCTGCTGCCCTATACGGCCGACCAGCTGCTGGTGCTTGGCGACCGCGAGACCAAGCGGCTCTGGTCGATCCATGCGCTTGAGGAGCATCGCAACCGCAAGCTGCCCCGGCTGACGCTGCCGCAGTCCGAGGCCGAATATGAAGCGCGCCGGGCCGAGACCGACAAGCGCATCCGCGCCTTTCTGACTGGCGAGGAGATCATCACTATCCCCAGCGACATTGGCGAGCTGTACGTCAATGTGCCGTGGATCGTGCGCCCCAAGGGGCCGAATTTCTGGGAACAGGTCCAGTATCGCGATCCCAGCCCCGACTGGCTGCACGCGACGATCCCCGGCCATGCCTTTGACGGGCAGATGGCCAAGCGTGACACCCATCCGATCCGCGGCCGGATCAGCGACGGCGTCCGTGCCGAAGGCTGGGCCGTGTATCTGGAAGAAGGCGCGCAGCGGCTGGGCCTGTTCGAGGACACGCCCCGGGTGCGCGAGCTGATCGACATTTTCGGCATTTTCCGCGCGGTGCGGATCGCCGGCGATGTGAAGTTGCAGCTCAATCAGGCCAAGGTCGCCGATATTGTGCGCGAATGGCAGGCCTGGACGCCCTGGCTCGACGCGGATGTCGCGCGGGTCGATGCCGAAATCTATCTGCGCCGTCCGCCCGGCTATGGCCTTGGCTATACGGTCGGCATGATCGAGATGCAGAAGCTGCTGGCCGATGTCCGCCACCAGCAGGGCGAGGCGTTCGTGCTCAAGGATTTCCACGACCGCATCATGACCATCGGCCGCATCCCGATGTCGCTCATCCGCTATGACATGACCGGCTATGACGACGAGGTTCGCCACTTCTGGAGGCGCGATCCGATCCCCGGCAGCTGAACCCCGGCAGCACGACGGACGACGCGTCAAAAGAGCGGGGGCGGGGGATTTCGATCTCCCGCCCCCTTTTCCGTCCGCTGGCGGTCAGAGCCCGCGGGTGATGGTCTGCGAGGCGGCGGTGAGTTCGGGCAGGATCTGGCGGCGCATATCCTCGACCGTCATCCGTGCCGAGGGGCAGCAGACGTTGAGCGCCGCCAGCACCCGGCCTTCGCCATTGCGCACCGGCACCGAGATCGAGCCAAGACCGACTTCCAGTTCCTGATCGACGATGCTGTAATTCTCCAGCCTGACCCGGTCGATCTCGGCGCGCAGCTTGACCTTCGACACCACGGTGTGCGGCGTCAGCGGTTCCAGCTTCACCCGTTCCAGATAGCGGTGCAGCGCCTCGATCGGCTCGGCTGCAAGCAGCACGCGCCCGGTCGACACCGCATGGGCCGGCGTGCGGCTGCCGACGGTGATGCTGACATTGACCAGCCGTTCGGAGGTCGAGCGCGCGATATAGGTGACGTAATCGCCGGTCAGCACGGCGGCGAACACCGATTCCTGCAGCGTGCGCGACAGGTCGTTCATCACCGGCTGGACGACGTCCAGAATGCCCATCGACGACAGCGCCGAATAGCCAAGCTCCAGCACCTTGGGCTTCAGGCTGAACAGCTTGTTGTCCTTTTCCGCATAGCCTTCGCGGACGAGGGTGAGCAGGAAGCGCCGCGCCGTCGCCCGGGTCATGCCGGTTTCCCGCGCAATCTCGCTCAGCGTCATGCGCGGCCGGGCGCGGGTGAATGCCGAAATGACCTCCAGCCCGCGCGCGAGCGAGTTCACATAGTCCCGGTCGCTGCCTTCAGTTTCGAGGTCCGCTGCGTCCATTTCCACTCCCGTCATCCTCTGCGCCGCCGCCGCGGGGGCAGCCGGCCACGCCGTGCCTCGATACTGCGCTTCCCGCGCCGCGTCGATTCCTGTCCCGGACGCCGGTTGCAACCTTGCAACGCGGGATCAGGCGTCGCATACGGTCCACAATGCGCACAAATGTTCGTATAACGCGCTGACGACGTGAGAGCAAAGGACAAGCGATGATCGACCTCGCCCCCCCCGGCACCGCCGAACTTGACCGCCGGTTCGTATTCCACCCGTTCACGATGCTCGCCGACCATGAACAGGCGGGGCCGCCGGTGGTGATCACCGAGGGGCGGGGGGCCGTGCTGGTCGACGAGGAAGGCCGCAGCTATGTCGACGCGATGGCGGGCCTGTGGTGCGTCAATGTCGGCTATGGCCGGCGCGAGATTGCCGAGGCGCTGCGCGACCAGGCCGAACAGCTGTCCTATTGCCACGCCTTCTCATCGATGAGCAGCGACAAGCCGGCGCTGCTGGCGGCGCGGCTGATCGCGATGGCGCCCGAGGGCATGTCAAAGGTGTTTTTCGGCAATTCCGGGTCCGACGCCAACGACACCCAGGTCAAGATCGCCTGGTATTACAACAATGCGCTCGGCCGCCCGGCCAAGAAGAAGATCATCGCCCGCCAGCGCGGCTATCACGGCGTCACCGTGATGACGGCGGGCATGACCGGCCTGCCCGGGCTGCATGCCGGGTTCGATCTGCCGCTGCCGATGATTCGCCACACGCTCGCCCCGCGGCGGCTGTGGGAGGGCCATGGCCTGAGCGATGCCGAGCTGGTCGCCAAGCTTGTCGACGATCTCGAGGCGCTGATCGCCCGTGAGGGGGCCGACACCATTGCCGCCATGATCGTCGAGCCGGTGATGGGCGCGGGCGGGGTGGTGCTGCCGCCCGAAGGCTATATGCCGGCGATCCGGGACATTCTGCGCCGCCACGACATTCTGATGATCGCCGACGAGGTCATTTGCGGCTTCGGGCGGCTGGGATCGATGTTCGGATCGCTGCTTTATGACATGCAGCCCGATCTCATCACCGTCGCCAAGGGGCTGACCTCCGCCTATTTCCCGCTGTCGGCCTGCATCGTGTCGGACCGGGTGTGGTCCGTCCTCAAGGACGGCGGGGCCCAATATGGCGCCTTCGGCCATGGCTATACCTATTCGGCGCATCCGCTGGGCGCGGCGGCCGCGCTCGCCAATCTCAACCTGATCGAGAATGAACGGCTGGTCGACCGGGTGACCGACCTTGGCGGCTATATGCAGCAGCAGCTGCACGCGGCGTTCGACGATCACCCGCTGGTGGGCGAAGTCCGCGGCCATGCGCTGATCGGCGCGGTCGAGTTTGTTGCCGGCATCGGGGCCGACGGGCCGGTTGCGTTCGATCCCGCGCTCAAGGTCGCGCCCCGCATCGTCAAGGGCGCGCTTGAACGCGGGGTGATCGGCCGGGCGCTGCCGGCGGCGGACACCATCGCCTTTTCGCCGCCTTTCGTGATCGAACGCTATGAGATCGACCGCGCCGTCCAGGCATTCCGGGACGCCGCCGATCAGGTGCTTGGTGAACTGCGCGCGGCCGGGGTCTTCTGACAGGCATACGGCCGCGCAGACCCGCAGGGCGCCCTGTCGACACGGCAGGGCGTCGGTTCGTTGAAGGGAGCGGGCAGCGGGATGGGGCGCTCCGGCATGGCCGGGGCGCCCCTCTTTTTATCCACCAACTTGTCGGTGCCGGCTGGCGTGTCAGCGATTGCCGCGCTTGCGCAGATGGGCGGCCCAGGTGGTCGCGCCGACCGCCGGATCGTCGAGATTGCGCGGGGCCGGCGGCGGGGCGGCCTGATTGTGCGGCGCGGTGCGCACCAGATCGGGATCGCGCCGGGCCTCGTCACAGACATGGGCGAGCACGTCGATCCAGTAATCAATGTCCTCGCGCGACCACATTTCGCCAGCTTCGGGGGTGAAGGGCTGCGGCACGATCCATGGCTCGTGGCTGAGCCAGAAGGCGTCGATGCCGAAATCGGCCATGCGGTTCTGCACCTCGACCGCGCTGATGCCGGTGTCCTGGAACAGCTCTTCCAGGCTGAACCGGGTCATTTCCAGCCGATAGCCCGGCATGTCGGGGTGCGACCGGGTGACGCCCGGAATCGCGAGCAGCCGCTTTTCCATGTAATTGTTCAGGATCACCGACATGTCGGATGCCTCCGCGATGCCCTCGGCCCCCATCGCCCGCGCCCAGACATAGGCTTTGAACACCTGCTGCAGATTGCCCATGAACTCGCGCACCCGCGGGGCGGCGGCGTCGCCATGGACCAGATCGAAACGGTCGCCGGCCGCCACCACGCGCGGACCCGGCAGGAACCGCGCCAACTCGGCCGAGCAGCCATAGGCACCGACCGCCGGCCCGCCGCCGCCCTTCGACACGCCGAACGTCTTGTGGAGCATGAACATGCAGGCATCAAAGCCCAGATCGCGGGCGCGGATCTTGCTCATCACGCCGTTGAAATTGGCATGATCGTAAAATGCGAGGCCGCCGGCCGCCTTCACCTTGCGCACCCAGACGTCGATTTCGGGGTTATAGACCCCCATGTCGTCGGGGTTGTTGATCATCAGCGCGGCGGTGCGTGACGACAGCGCCGCGTCGAGGCTTTCCAGCGTCGGATAGCCATTGGGACCAAGCGGCAGGGTGATGACCTGAAAGCCCGCCGTCGCGGCCGTCGCCGGGTTGCAGGGATGCGACTGGATACTCGTGATGATTTCGGTGCGCTGGCCGGCCTCGCCGCGTTCGGCATGATAGGCGCGGGTGATGCAGGCCTGGGTATAGGCCGCATCCGCGCCGCCCGCCGCCTGAAAGGTGAACGCATCCATCCCCGACAGCGCGCAGAGAATCTGTTCCAGCCCGTGCACCGCCTCCAGCAGCCCCTGCATCATCTCGGGATGCTGGGCCGGGTGCAGATCGGCGATTTCGGGGCGCGCGGCATGCTGTTCGCCGCGGCGCGGATTATATTTCATCGTGCAGGTGCCGAACAGGCTGACGCCGATCATGCCCATCGTCTGCTGCGAGAGGCGCAGATAATGGCGCAGCACGTCCGGCTCGGCATTTTCCGGCAGCGCGGGCGGCGCGGCCCGGCGCAGCGCCGGCGGCACCAATGCCGCGCCTTCGGGGGCGAGGGGGAAGAGCTGGCCCCGGCGGCCGGGGGCGCCCATCGCCATGATCACCGGTTCGTCCCAGACCGGCGCGTGATAACGGCGCAACGTCATGCGAGCAGCTCCTCAAGGGTGGTGGCGAGCCGCTCGATCGCGGCTGGATCATGGACTTCGGTAAAGGCATAGAGCGCCGAATTGCCCATGACGGGCAGCGTCCGGTTGAGCGGCAGCCCGCCCAGAATGCCGGCACCGCGCAGCGCCCGGTCGACCGCCTCGACCGGAACCCGGTCGAACATCACGGCAAACTCCTTGAAGAAGCCCTCGGTCGCGACCACGCTCAGGCCCGGCACGCGGGCGAGGCGTTCGGCGGCGGCATGGGAACGGGCGAGGATCAGATCGCCGACCTCGCGAAAGCCGGCGGGGCCGAGCAGCGCCATATAGACGCTCGCGCCGATCGCCCAGAGATAGGTTGAGTTGCCCGTCCAGTCCTTGCCCTCCTCGCGCGAGCCATAGGAGGATTGGTGGAACCGCATCAGCCCGAATTGCAGCGAACCGTCGACCGCTTCGGTGATGCTGTTGAGCAGGGTCGGATATTCGCCTGCATAACGGTCCTCGTCGCGCGAGGCGATGAACCCGCCCAGCCCTCCGCCGGCATGCATGTGGATGCCAAGCGTCTGGATGGTGCCGACCGCGATGTCGGCGCCATAGGCCCCCGGCGGGGCGACGACGCCCAGGCTGATCGGATCGACGCCGACCACTGCTTCGGCACCGGCGGCATGGGCGATATCGACAATGTCCGCCGCCCGGTGCTCCAGCCCGCCCAGAAAGGCCGGGTTCTCGAAATAGATTGCGGCGATCTCCGGCCCGGCAAGCGCCTTCAGCGCGTCGATATCGGCGCGGCCCAGCCGGTCGCACGGATAGGTGTCGATCAGGATCGCATCCTGCGCCGTGGCCGAAGCGCAATAGCTGTCGATGACGGCGCGGCGTTCCGGGCAGAGCAGAGCGGGGACCAGAACGCGCCGCCGCCCGTTCAGCCGGGCCGCCATGCGCAGCGCGTGGCCAGCGGCACAGCCCCAGCTATAAACCGGCAGGCCGACCAGATCGAGGTCGAGCAAAGCGCCAAGCTGGCTGGTGAACTCGAACCACGCCTGGTTGCGCCCGAAATCCGACGATGGCGTGCCCCAGACCGGGGTCAGAAACTCCGACCGGGTGACGATCTCGTCAACGACGGCGGGCACATGATGCTGCCAGCATCCCGCCCCCAGAAAGCTCAGCATCTTGCCCGCCGGCTGGTTGCGGGCGATCAATCCGTCCAGATGACGGGTCAGCTCGATCTCGCTTGCCAGCGCGGGGGGCAGCGCCAGCGGCGTCTGCAGCCGGTGGGCGGGCGGGATCTGGCCGAACAGATGTTCGGCATCCTCGACGCCGATTTCGGCAAGCAGCGCCGCGCGCTGGGTGGCGGTGGAGTTGGGCATGAACGGATGGGCGCGGGAGTTCTGGGTCATCGGCAGCCTTGGAAAAATGTGCTAACAGCGAACATAATGTCCATTATGCGAACGGAGAGTGCGTGCGGGTCGGACTGATTGTCAACCCGATCGCGGGGGTTGGCGGCCAACTGGCGCTGAAGGGCAGCGACGGCGCGCTCGCCCGTCAGGCGATCGCGGCGGGAGCCGTCCCGGCGGCGGGCGCGCGGGCGGCGCAGGCGCTCGGTGCCCTGTCCGGCCGGGGCGTCTCTGTCGTCACATGCGCAGGCGAGATGGGGGAGGCGAGCGTTGCTGCCGCCGGGCTTGCCGCCGACATTGCCTATCGGCCGGCGGGTGCGACCGATTCGGCCGATACCGTCGCCGCTGCCCATGCCATCGTACGTGCCGGGGTCGATCTGCTGCTGTTTGCCGGGGGGGATGGCACGGCACGCGATCTGCTGGCGGCGCTTGGCAGCGATTGCCCGGTGCCTGTGTTCGGCATTCCCAGCGGGGTGAAGATGCTGAGCGCGATTTTCGCGACCAGTCCGCGCGCGGCGGGCAACGCCCTGACGGCCTGGGCTGACCTTGGGGTGCCGCCTGCGCGACTCGTCGACATTCTCGATCGTGACGCCGATGGGGGGATCCGGCTTCACGGTGCTCTGCCGGCCCCTGACACCGCGATGCGTCAACCGGCCAAGGCCGCGCGCGACGGGACGGCCGATGCGCGGCTGCACGCGGCTGCGCGAGTCGTGGCGGCCGATCTGCAGACGGCACCGCTCGCCATCATCGGCCCGGGGGCAACGATGATGCTGGTCAAACAGGCGTTGGCAGGCACCGGAACACTGCTCGGCGTCGATGCCTATCATTACGGTGCGCCGCTCGCGCTCGACGCGGATGCCGCGACGCTCAGCCGGCTCGCACGCGATTCGGCGGCGCGAATCGTGCTTGGGGTGATTGGCGGCCAGGGCTTTTTGTTGGGGCGGGGGAATCAGCAGATTCCTGCCGCATTGATATCACCCGATGTGCGTGCCGGGCTGGATATCATCGCTTCGGCCGACAAGCTCGCGGCGCTGGATGGCGGGGAGTTGCTTGTCGACAGCGGCGATAGCCGTGTCGATACGGCGCTCAGCGGCTATGTCCGCGTGCGGACCGGGGGGGCGACGAGCATGATGATGCGGGTGCGTCCAGCCTGAGAGCGATGGCCTGCGGCGGGGTGCGGAGAGGGGCGTTTTTGGCAGTCGTGTGAAAAGCTGTTGACGGCCCAGAATCGTCTCCCTATATGCCTGTTCACCGCAGCGACGCGGGCTTCTTGGCCCCCACTGCTGCGGTTGCGAGAAGCTGAGGGCGCCCGGCACTCCCGGTAAAAGGGGGGAGCGGAACGGCGTCCCTGTTTTTGGCTCTTTGACATTGTTGATGCAAGATGAAGGGACATGTGGGCGGCGG
>NZ_JAPFGX010000002.1:0-198725 GCF_059803575.1 Sphingomonas sp. URJC2 | reverse complement strand
GCTTGCTGCCGGTCACCCCGCGAATGCGGTCGGCGAGCTGATGCCGTGGACCGCCGTGGCCTGAGCACACCGCTTACCTTTATTGGCCGCATGCGCGACGAGCTGCTCAACGAGACCCTGTTCCTCAGCATGGCCCATGCAAGGGTCGAGATCGCTGCCTGGGTCGAGGATTACAACCGGGAAAGACCGCACTCAGCCTTGGGATACGCAACCCCGGCGGCGTTCGCCGCCGAACTGGATAAGCAATGGCCTGCTTCGCTACGCCCTACGGGCTCCGCTACGCAGCCCATTGCTTCAACCGCGCTGATGCGCAAAACAATCACCCGGCTCTAATCTCAGCTGGGGGAAAGCTGGGGGTCACGTCAAATTCGTTATGACAAGAACAAGCGCCGCAGAAATCAGCGTCCTTGGATGGCGGGCTAAGGCGGCAATTACCGCAACTGGTCGCTTGCGGAACGGCCAGAATTTTCTGAAAAGCACAAAGCCGCCATTCGTGGCGCTATCTGAGCCGTGACGGCTCCCGACCAGACCCCGTCGTTCTCCATAACGAGGACGAACGTCTGCTTCCGCCAAATGCCGTCATTCGACTTTTCGGACTGCCGATTGGCCCCGCTTATGACCGCAGCTGGGTGGTTAGCTGCCGCCCGGAGGTTCGGGCTTGAAGCCGCCATTTGGAACGTATGGCGGATCAAGGCGACGGCACTTCCACTGATCCACGGGGGCTTTGGTGCCTGAACATGCAAACTCGGCTGCTGATTCTTCGCCAGCCTTATTATCACGCCCTAGATACAGCGCGCTAAAGCCATCGCAATAAACATCAGGGCCAGCGTCACAGCCGGTTTCGCGCTGATCGACAATCAGATAGCCTTCACCGATGAGCTCTTTCACTATCGCTGCATCAACGTTTGTGACCGGCGCAAGAGCAGGATCGGGTTCGCGACCCCAAGGGTCGGTGGGGTCGCTAGAGCTATCAACGCCGCACGCTGCAATAACAAGAAATGGGATCAAGAGCACGCACCGGAGCTTACGTCTCGTCTCTTTCATTCGCGGGAACATACTGGGTTTGTGTACGGCAGCAACGGGGTCGGAAACCGAACGGCAGGAATGTGCCAAAAGCGAGGCAAAACTGCCATCCGCGGCCCGGCCTAAGCAATGAACAAGCCCAACCCAGTTCCTGTCTCTCCTGAAACTCATTATGCAAAGCGGCTGCTCCAAAGAGCTGTCGAAGCGACATCGGATCGGATTGAAAAAAGGGAGCGCCAGTTCTGACGCTCCCTTTGCAAGTCTCAAACCGCCCTTGCCCGCAGCTCGTCAAACATATGGCGCACCAGCATCGTCCCATTGCGCCACACCGGTCGCAGCAGGTTGTCGGCATCATCCACGTCATCCACCCGCCGCGCAACAAGGCTGCCTGCTTCGACGACGACCGCCTGCCGCCCCGCCTTGCTCGCCTTGCCTGGATCGGTGGCGGGTGCCTTGGCCACATCGTTCCACACCCCCTCGGCATCGCGCATGGCATTGGCCTTCATCGCGAAACGCAATGTGTCGCGGTTGACCTGCTGCAGCAGACCGCCGCCCATGCCGAAGGCGATGTTGTCGATGGCAAAGCCTTCCTCGATCAGCCGGTCGATCAGCTGCGCGATGGTGGCAGGCGTCATGCCATCGCCCTGGATCACGCGGACGTGGGGGTCGAGCAGCCGATAGCCCTTCGCGTTGACGGTGCCGCCGAAGGCCTCCCACAGTGCCTTGACCGCGCGCACCGGTGTCTCGACCGGATCGCCGCTGTCGGGACGGACCACCAGCGTGCCCTTGCGGGCCTGCACCTTGTTCCGCAGACTGCCGCCCCAGATGCCGGTCAGCGCCGCATCGAGGTCGTAGCTGTCCGAAACAACGGCCACCAACTTGCCCTTGCCATCGAAGGCATCGAGCATGTTGGCATAGGCCGCCTCTTCGCGCGCGCGGCCCCAGCTGGTCATGGTACTGTGCTCGGCCGCCGGGATCGAGAAGCCCGCCATGTCCGCGCCGTAATAGCGGCGGGCAGCGATCAGGCTTTCCATCGTGTCGGTGCCCATGAAGTTAACGAGGTGAGCCATGCCGCCCAGCCCCGCGCTCTCCCCGCTGCTGGTGCCGCGCGCGCCGAAATCGTGGAGCTTGAAGGGCAATTGGCCCTCCACATCCTCGCTGGTTGTCTCCAGCCCGGCGCGAATGATCAGACGGCATTGCCGGCTGAGCGTGGCGACAGTGGTCGGATACCAGATCGCCCGGAGCAGCGCGGTCTCGATGAAGGTCGCAAGCCACGGCAGACGCGGATCGGTGGTCTCGACCTGCAACAAGGGCACGCCGGTCGGCACGATTATGCCTTCGGGCAGAGCACGGATTTCGATCGGCAGGAAGCCGCCGTGCTCGTCCAGAATGATCTGCCAGCCTTCGCGGTTGAAGGGCACGCCGTGGGCTGTGCAGATCGCCTCGGCCTCGTTGATGTCAGCCTGCGTGATCGGGCGCGCCAGATAGTCGAGAAGATACGGCTGGAGGCCCATGAAAAGGATCTCGTCGGCAAAGTCGTTGGGCCGCGCCTCGATATAGGCGCTGATCGCGCGGGCTTCGGGCGGGTATTGCAGGAAGTGGCTGTGCTTGTAGCTGTCGGTTGCCAGGATCAGATTGGTCATGATGTGAACTCCTCACATGATTGCCGGATGCAGGACTCCCCTGTGCGGCGGGACATTTCTCAAAGATCGGCCATTTCCTCGATGATGGCCCAGTGGTCCTCGAACAGCATTTCAGGGGACAGGTCACCGAAGCGGTACCACTGCGCGTGGGCCGCATCGTCGCCGCCTTTCACGGCGAACAGTTTGCGGCGTTCGGGCAGGCGGAAGAGGAAAGCGTGGGTGATGATCCGCCCGCGCAAGCTCCGGTTCGGCGCATCGAACACCCGCGTACGCGCGTCCTCGATGAAGCTGGCGAGCATGGCGGGCGGGATCTGGCCCTTGCCATCGCTGATCGCGGTTTCCTCGCGCAGTTCGCGGATCGCGGCATCGCGGATGCGCTCGGCCGGATTGACGAAGCCGCCCGGCAGCGCGAGCAACCCCTTGCCCGGCGCACGCCCACGCTCGACCAGCAGGATGTGACCCGACTGGACGACGACAGCATCGGCGGTGACGAAGGGACCGGTGCCCCACTGCGCCGGATAGGCGGCAAGAAACTCGGCTTCGTCGAGCAGCGCCTTGAACGGCTCCCCCAGCATGAACTCGCGCAGGAAGTCGGCCACGCCGGCAGAGAGGATGCTGGCGGGCACTTCCGGGATGCGCTGGAAATAGCGCTGGCGCACGTCGTTCGACGAGAAGGTGCCGTACTGGCTCTCGACCTGCAGGTTCTCCCATTCGGGGAAAAGCTTGAGGTAGTAGGATGAGGAATCCTTGCCGTAGCCGGCCAGCGCGACCCGGAAATCCTTCAGTCCGTGGTTCTGGAAGCCGTGGCCGTTGCCATGCTCCAGCACCAGCGCCCGCACTTTGCGCTGGACCTGCGTGACCCAGGCGGTGTCGGAATAGAGGTGATCGTCCAACGGTGCGATGATCAGACGCCCTTGCGCCATTTCGTGCCGGAAGGCGGAGCGCAGCATCGCTTCACGCTCGGCATAGGTGAAGGGATTGCGCGGATCGCGCGCCACGTTGGCCGATCCCACCAGCACGATCAGCCGCTCGACCTGTTCGAGGGTGCGCGCAATGACGTGTTCGTGGCCGACGTGCAGAGGCTGGAAGCGTCCGATGAAGACGCCAAAATCAAACTTGCTCATATCCGAGTCTCCCCCAGATGATTTTAACGAGACGGGCTCCCCGACTCGCATCGACCTTATATGCACTGGACTTATATTCAGTAAAGATATAAGAATCCGGCCATGAGTCACCCTCCCTTCGCTGTCACCATCGATCTTGTGCTGATGACCGTTGCCGACGGCACCCTGTCCGTCCTGCTGCAACGCCGGGCGGACGAACCATTTGCCGACAGGCTTGCGCTGCCGGGCGGCTTTGTGGGGATCGAGGAGTCGCTCGACGAAGCGGCGCGGCGCGTGCTGGGCGACAAGGCCGGCATCGACGCGCAAGGCACCGCGTGGCTGGAGCAGCTCTTCACCTTCGGTGATCCTGAGCGCGATCCGCGTATGCGCACGGTCAGCGTCGCCTACTTTGCGCTGCTCCCGCCCGCCGTTCTGGAAAGGGCCGTCTCATCGAGGGCCGATCTCGCGCTACGCCCAGTCAGCGCCCCCGGTGAACCGCTTGCCTTCGACCACGCCAGCATCACCGCCACCGCGCATGAGCGGCTCCGCGGCAAGCTGGACTACGCACCCATCGCCTTCGCGCTGCTGGCAGAGCTGTTCACGCTGCGCGACCTACAAAGCGTGCACGAGGCCATCACCGGCACCACCTTCAACAAGCCCGCCTTCCGCCGCCGGATGCTCGACACGGGGTGGATCGAACCCACCGGCGAGCGTGAAAGTGACACGCCGTTTCGGCCTGCGGAGCTCTACAAGATGAGTGTACGGGTCGCCGATAGCAGGGGTGGAAATAGCAGCGGTGGAAAGGAGCGACCGTCGGGTGTCTGATGCTAAATGCTATTCTGACTCTTCGACGAATGAGCATCAAGGGCATTCTCTCACCCCATTGTGCAGAAAACTCGGCGGCGAGAGCGGGCTTGGCGAGAACCAGGAGGAGGCGCGCAGGCTTGCCCCCCGCTGATGCGGAGGCTGGAGTGGCTGCTTAGGGGTCGCTTGCTGAACGGCAGGTATTTTTCAGAAACCGGGCATGGCGGCCATTAGCTGCCCGATTTGCCGTGACCGCTCCCGACCAGACCAAGTCATTCAACGACGTTAGATTTAGCATCGGCTTTTGCTGAAACCTGCCATTCGGTTCCGCAAACCGGCCGGTTGGCTTTGCGCCCCGACTGCTGCCGTTCCACCCTCCAATCGGCGGTCCTGAAAGCCGCCGTTCGTTCGGGCGGTAGTCTGCCGTCGCCTAATGCATCCTCAACTCGGCCATTGCTGGTTCGAGATGCCTTTCTTGATAGCAGACGCTCATATCCACCCCGTTTGCGTCGGAACGCTCGTCATTCGACCTTAGGAGATCGCCGCACAAAGGTTTGTAGGAGGCATTTTACAGACGAGGCGACAGGAAGGCGCGCTATGATAGCTCGATTCCCTAAAACGGGAAATCCGGAAAGTCTGACGAACTTTCGCCGTCATCGTCTTCTTCGTCTTCGTCCTCATACGCGGATGCGAAATCCTCGATGGCGTACAGGGGGTCGTCGCCAAGCTCATCCGCATCGGTCTCCTCGCGCTCGAAGACGCGCGGCTGGTTGCTCCAGTCGATCATGGACGCCTGAGCTGCATGCCACGCGCCAAGCACCGAGTTGCCTGGAACGCCCGCCGCATTCAAACGGGCATGATGTCCGAGATGGTACAGCTCCAGCGAGAGCGGCCACAGCGCGCCTGCGAACTGGTCTGGGCCCGCAACACGCTCCTGTAGATCGGTGAGCAGTGCCGTGCGAGTTGTCAGACCGTTCACAGTCATATGCGCAAGCATCGCCAAAACGAGCGGGCCGGAGGTCTCGACGAGTGCATCGAGCTGGCGCTGCGTGAGCCTAATACCAAGTTCTTTCATGAGCCAAAGCGCCCAAACCAGCTCGGAGTCGTGGCCGAGGACCGCCGCGCTCCCCGCAACGGTTAAGATCACCTCTTTCCAAAGATCTCGGTCGAGGGGTTCCTCGAGACGGGCGCGCCAGGCGATGACGCGGGCGACATAGTCGAAGCTGTGGGGGAACTGGATCGCCGAGTGGGCGAGGAAAGGCTCCAGGACGTCCCAGCGTCGGTCCCACGCCTTCGCCCGGTCGATCTGCCTGATGGCGTACTTGATAATGCCCTCGTCCCGCATGGAAACGGCCCTGTCGATGATCCGAGTGAGCAGCGCGGTAATCTCCAGCAAACCGGGTAATCCCCAGCCGCCGAACGCCGCCGCGATGTCGCGCTTCAGGTCGCTCGGCCACGCCTCGCCGATTGCCTGCGCAAGCGGAAGTATACGCGTCTTCGCCTCGTTGATGTCGAGCTGATAGGCGGCGAGTCCGACGCGCAGACGGTGCAGGTGCCCCTCGCACTCCTCTAGCGTGTCGCCACCGATCCAGTAGTCGTCAACGTGGCGCACGTAATAGATCGGTTTGGACGTGCTCTGCAGATGGTCGGCATCGATCCTGGAAAGGATCAGCTCGCTCACCAGGCGAGAGGTGTCGGGCCCGACCGGTATACCCACCGTCTGGCCGTCCTGCGCCTGCCTCAGCGCAAAGTCGAGACGATTCCCCCTGACGCTGGCAGATGCTTCGTTACGGTCGGCCTTGGCCGCGTCCCTGCCATCGAGCGCCCACGGAATTGCGTGCGTGTAGATCGATGGGAAGCAACGAGAGACGTCCGTGACCAGGCAGAAGCGCTTGCGGGCGAGCGTCTGCAGCCGCAACGTGGGAAGTCTGCTCTGCGAGGTGATCCCCACCGCGCGGAAGGACCGCACAGGGAAGGTCGGCTTCGACGCCGATCCGTTCGATCCCGCAATGACGCCCTCGACGGCGGTCCAGTTCCGCTCGAAGAAGTAAGACGTATCGTGATGGAAAAGCGGGTGAGGGACGCCGAACATCCGGCGTTGCTGGCCACGTTTGCTAGCGTTGAAGCCGGCAAGCTGCCCGCGCCTCGACTTAGTCACGTAATAGCGGCTGCCTACGGTGATGCCTGGTATGTCAAAGAGGTTGGCGGAGGTGAAGATCGGCGGGAGGGATTCGGGAAGCATACCCTTGCGCAGCAGCGGACCGAGTCTCGGTTGCCTTTCCTCTTCGACCATGTCTTCGATCGTCGCCACGCAATCTCATCGCTTGCCCGTGGCGGGCGATCAAGTGCTCGGAAGATTTGCGCCCTAGATTCGATAGTGCCGGCGGCCACAGTTAATCCCTGAAGCTGCAGTTTGGCGCCGGGCGGCAGTCCTGCCGAGTTCGTCCGCCCGAACGGCGCCCCACGTGCCGTTCATGGCCGGCCAAAGCGCGAACATCCAGTCTCGGGAATTCCACCATTATGACGGTAGTTTACCCAGTTGGAGAACATCCCGTAAGGATGATACCAAGCGTCATAGGGGTATTTCCGTTTATCTTGATCTTCTAGGGGGCAACCATCGGTAGCTTGGCCGAAAATTCTCTCACAATTGCGCTTGCGGCCATCAAGAAGGACTGGTCGGCTCTATCGGCGCGGATTCGTACTGTCGAACACGATGTCACGACCGACCACGCACACCTCACGCTGCGTATTCACTATCCGGCGCTACGCGACCGACAGGCAACTGTCGAAGAACTCGCCAAGACGATCGCTCTGTATCTGACGCATTTCAGTCTTCCCCGGAAGCGAATACAGGATGTGTATTCCGCGCTGGCGGCGATGAAAAGCGATTTCGAACGACATCAGGCCATTTCCCGCTTGGAGCAAGAGGCGCGATCTCTTTTCATTCGAGCCCGGAATTCGTCTAAGCGCACCGGTGAGGCTGGCGAGCTATTGTTGTACTTGCTGACCGAATGGCTGCTGGATGCACCCCAGATCATTGCCAAGATGTCCCTTAAGACCAGCGCCCAGATGCCCGTCCATGGTTCGGACGGCATCCATGTACGCTACGATGCAGAGTCAGCGCGCCTGATCTTCTATTCGGGAGAAGCAAAGCTCCATATTGATCTTGGCCAAGCTATAAAAGCAGCTGCGAACTCAATCAAAAGCGGTCGCGAAAAGATGCAGCACGAGCTCGAGCTCGTCCAGCGGCATATCGATTTCGCCGGGTTGGATGAGCAGGCTCGAACCTCCTTGCTTCGCTACCTCGATCCATTCGACGAAGCCTACAACGACCGGATCGAAGTCGTAACCTGCCTGGTGGGATTCGACTTTGCCGCCTATGCCGAGCTGACTGCGAATGGGGGGCGCGACGCCGATGCAAGTTTCACGGCGATGGCGGTCGAAAAGCTCCGAGAAGTGGGGCCGACGTTCGCGGAGGCGCTGATCGACGCTGGCCTTCCTGGCCAAAAGGTCGAGCTCTTCCTGTTTCCGGTCCCATCGGTGACAGCGCTGCGAGACCGCTTCCAAGACCAGATCGGCTGGACGCGCGCATAAATGCAGGAGCTTGCCGACAAGGTTTGGAGCAATGCCGCCTTCCATTCAGCTGCGGCTCGGTTGCAGAGGGCATGGCTCGCTCACGACATCGGCATCGGAACCGTCGACCCGCCCAGCCTCAACGAAGCTGCGCAAATCGTTCAGGCCTCGGCGATCCTCGCATGCTCGAAGGTCGCTGATCATCGCGAGCAAGCATACCGCTCGATGACTTCGGCATTCGAACTCTACGGCGCTTCCGAGCTTCCGCTCGATCAGGCCGCGCGTGTAGTTCTTGCTCGGTTGAGCAACTTCCCGGCAATGGCGACACGCCCGTTGATACGCGACGCCAAACTCGCATTGCCCCCAAGCCTAGTCGCCGAGGAACTGGTCGTATCGGACCGACGTACCGTAACCCGTCGCGGCCAACCCCTGGTCCTCACTCATTACCAGTTTGGCCTCTGGCGCCGGCTTATGGACGGTCGGCGCATCGCAGTTGCCGCGCCGACTTCCGCCGGCAAGTCCTTTGTACTTCAGAACTTCATCGCGGCGCGTATGGAAGCGCCGGGCCCCCATACGATCGTCTACATCGTTCCAACGAGGGCTCTGATCGCGCAGGTCTCGGCCGACATACGCAAGATTCTCGGCAATGATGGGCCGAGCTTGGAGGAAATCGAAGTACTCACTGTCCCCTTGGAAACGGGGCAGCCGTTGCCGACACGCGCCGTGTATGTGTTCACCCAAGAGCGGTTGAGAATGATGCTCGGCGCACATCCCGGATTTTCTGCACAGGTGATTATCGTCGACGAGGCCCATTCTGTCAGCGATGGCGCGCGAGGCATCCTCCTGCAATGGACGGTGGATGATCTCCTTCAGCGCCAACCGTCGGCCCAGCTTTTGTTCGCCAGCCCGAGGATCCAGAACCTCGACGTTTTCGGTCGAATGTTCAATTTGACCGATATCGTCACCATGCCGAGCGGCGATCCGACCGTTGCTCAGAATTTCTTGGTCGTCGAGTTCGATGATGCCGACGCGGGCAACCTAACGATCCGCTACGTTGAACCCAATCGCACCCTCACGGAAGTTGGCCGAGTGGAGCTCGGATTGCGTTCCGTGACCAGGATCGAAAAGCTGGTGAACCTTGCGCTTAGCCTGGGTCGCGGGGCCTCGAATATTGTCTACGCAAACGGCGCAGGTGACGCCGAGCATATAGCGCTTGAGATCGCCAAGCGGCTGGATCGTTCGCCGACGCCACGACGGCAAGCGCTCGCCCAACTCGCGGCGGAGACTGTTCATTGGTCCTATGCGCTGGTCGCGTGCGCGAAAATGGGCGTCGCTTTTCATTACTCGAACATGCCGACACAAATTCGTACCGCCGTCGAAGAGGCGGTTGCGCGAGGCGACGTAGACTACCTAGTCTGCACCACGACGCTACTCCAGGGCGTTAACCTACCCGCTAAGAATCTCTTTCTCTGCCGACCGGAAAAGGGAGACCGTGTTGCATTAGAATCCGTCGACTTCTGGAACCTTGTTGGTCGCGCCGGGCGTCTGATGAAGGAGTTTCAAGGAAACATCTTTCTCATCGACTACGACAAGTGGCGCAAGAAGCCGCTTGAACAACCCCGTTACGCAACGGTCGTGCCGGCGATGGATTCCGCCATTCTCCAGAAGCGCGCCGAACTGCTGCGCGTTGTTGAGCGTCCGGAGACACAGCGGAGTGAATTGGATCATGTCGACGCCGTCTTTGGGCGCCTTCTAAATGAGCATCTCTCTGGCTCTTTACAAAACATCCTCAATCGCATTCCGGGCTACAACGACGAAACGCCGGACTCTCTAATCCTGCGGAATGCGCTCGCGAAAGCCGCTCTCGGTATCACCTTGCGCACCGGCGTATTGCGCATCAGCCCGAATATCTCGCCGCATAGGCAACAGGCGCTCTACGAGATTCTATATTCTAAAGCCGTCAAATCGCGTGCGGACGCATTGGCATTCGTTCCAAAACATCCTAATGACCGCGAAGCATATCAATCCTACGCTGGTATCTTGGAGATTTGCCACCGGGTAATCGAAGGACGACCGGACACCTCCCGCCTTCATCGTTTCTTGGCACTAATGGCAGTGTTCTGGATGCGTGGACGACCGCTGCCACATATTGTCCAGAATCAACTTCGACGAAATCCGGATCGCGATCGCCGTGAGGTCATTCGCGACACGCTCGACCTCGTCGAAAAACGTGTGCGGTACCAGTGCGTGCGCTTGTTCAGCTGCTACGGGGCCGTGCTCGCTGAGGTGTTGCACAATGTCGAGCACGCCGAACTTGCAAATGCCTTGCCATCCATTCCGTTGTTTCTCGAACTGGGCGCTTCAGACAAGACCACACTTAGCCTGATGTCGCACGGCTTATCCCGCGCGACTGCGACTCGGTTGACGCCCCGTGCTCCATCCCGCGAGCTCGGCACCGATGATGCACTAGCATGGCTTCTTCAGGCACCCATTGAAACATATCGCCTCCCTTCTCTGCTTCTAGATGAGATCCTTGCCGTCCGAGGTGAGGAGCCGGGGACTGTTCCGCCCGAGGCTGGAGAGGACGATAACAAGGGAGCGATGATCTGAGTTGCCTAGTCGATGCGTGCCTGAGATAATCAGGGCGTTACGCGCCGAATGGCGGTTGCTTTCAAAGGTCCAGATATGCCAATACCGATACACCGGTAACGGCGCCAGGGCCAGTTGTGGGGCTCCGAAGAATAATCCAATCGGTGCGACTCGGTGAACATGCTTGTCTCCTCGTTGCTCCTAATTCGATCGCTTGGCATCGTGGCGTCACTTCGTCGCCAAACACTCAGGTGGGATGATGCGGGTAGCTCGGATCGTAATTCAGAATTTTCGCACTTTCGCGTCACTTGACGTGAATGTCGCTGATGATCTGTGCTGCATCATAGGCGAGAACAACACCGGCAAGACCGCAATCCTGCGCGCGATTCAGATCTGTCTCGACAATATGTTGCCGTCGAGTTTTCGGTCACTGCTGCGCGAGGACATCCACTCTGCGATCGATATTGCCGAGCCAAGCCAGGTTCTGATCGGCATTGAGCTGACGGGGTTCGAGGGCAAGGTGAACGAAGAGGCGCTGGTCAGCACCTGGAAGACCGCCGCGGATCGTGCGCGCATATTCTACCGCTTCCGCCCGCGCCCGGCTGTCCGGGAGCAGCTTGCGAGTGGCGACATCGCACCCGGCATGCTGACCCTTGAGGACTATCAGTGGGAAATTCGCGGTGGCGGTGATCCTGCGATCGACCTCACCGACATTGCCTGGGATGACGAGGGGATCGGTGAGTCCGTGCGCTTCGCCGACCTGCAATCCTACCTTCTCGTTCATCTGCCCGC
The DNA here is from genome assembly GCF_059803575.1 of Sphingomonas sp. URJC2. Taxonomy (NCBI): domain Bacteria; kingdom Pseudomonadati; phylum Pseudomonadota; class Alphaproteobacteria; order Sphingomonadales; family Sphingomonadaceae; genus Sphingomonas; species Sphingomonas sp. URJC2. The sequence goes on along the minus strand of NZ_JAPFGX010000002.1, from coordinate 187,198 downwards.
GCTCCGCGATGTCGAGAACGACCTACGCAATCCCCGCCAGTCACCGCTTATCCGTCTGATCGAGGCGTTCGAGATCGATGCGGCCGAGCAGGACGCCCTGATTGCCATCCTCGACCAGGCCAATCAGGCAATCGCGAACTCGGCGACTATCGCCGAGATAGCGGAGGCAATCGACGCGCGATTCAAGGACGTCTCTGGTCCCGCGTTCGAGATGGACGCCACGCTCGGCCTGTCCGCCGCGACCTTCCGCGCGATCATTCGCAACTTGAAAATCATTCTGTCGGACCTGTCGCTCACTTCGTTCGAGCCCGGCCGCAACGGTCTTGGCATGAACAACGTCCTCTACATCGCGATCCTGATAGAATATCTCCAGCGGCGGATCGCGCTTAACCGCTCGGCCGGTCAATTGATCCTAATCGAGGAGCCCGAAGCGCATCTCCATCCCCAGCTGCAATTCTCGCTGATCGCCGCACTGCGCGCGATCGGCGTGCAGATCATCCTGACCAGTCACAGCACCCAGGTGACCTCACAGGTTCCCCTGAGCAGCATTGTATCGTTTACCAAGCGGGAGGACGCGACCATTGCTGCGGGCAACCTCGCCCTCAATGCGGCGCTGACCGCGCCAGAGATTGCCGATCTCGAACGCTATCTCGACGCAACCAAGAGCGCATTGCTCTACGCCCGCAAGGTCATGCTGGTCGAAGGGCCAGCCGAGATGTTCCTGATCCCGGCGCTGATCGAGCAGGTTTACGGCGTGAAGCTCGAACGGCTCGGCATCTCGGTTATTGCGATTCATGGCGTCCATTTCGACGTCTATGCCAAGCTGTTTCGCGCCGGCTCGCTTGAGAAGAAGTGCGCCATCGTGGCCGATGCTGACATGAAGCCGTCCGACGCCGAGGACTTCGATCCGGAGACCGGCGCCCCCGATCTGATGGCACTGGAAAACGACTTTGTGTCCACTTTCGCGGGCGCCACTACTTTCGAACGCGAACTGGTATCGGTCGGGCGCCTGCCTATGCTAATCGAGACCGTTCGCGCTCTAGGCGCGCCGCAGATCCTTGCGCAGATGGAGAATGGGCTCGCAACGCTCGCGCTCGGGGGACTGGGCCTTGCCGAAGAGACGGCGTTGCGCATCGAGCTGGGCCGTATCACGCTCAATACCGCCAAGCGTTTTGGCAAAGCGCGTTTCGCGCAGATAGCAGCGCGCTACGCTAATCTCGCGACCGATCTGCCGCCCTATATCGAGCAGGCCTATGAGTGGCTCACCGAATGATCCGGCTGACACCCGAACAGCGCGAGGCGGTCGAACATGACGGCAATCTGCTGCTGACGGCTTGCCCAGGGAGCGGCAAGACGCGGGTCATTCTCGCCAAGCTGCTGACGCTGGCCGAAAAGGTCGTCGGCACGCCCCAGTTCATCGGCTGCATCACCTATACCAATGCCGCGGTCGACGAGATCGAGGCCCGGCTGCGCACTTATGGTAACAACACGATCGCAGACCGCTGTGAAATCTCCACGATCCACGCCTTCTGCCTGCAATTCATCCTGCGTCCCTATAGCTGGCTGATTCCCGAGGTGCCGGCATCATTTCAGGTGCTCTCCCGTGAGAACAGCATGTTCGAGCAGATCGTGACGGCGGTCGAGGACGCCTTCGGTCGCATGCCCGCGGGGCAGGTGTTCGAAGACTATGAGTCGCTTCGTATCGACGTAAACGGTGAACCCTGCGGCCAGGGTATCGAGACTGGCATCGTCACCGAGGAATCCGCCGCGCTCTATTGGGAACGGGTCCGCGCCCACGGATACCTCGATTTCGCGATGATCCTCTATTATTCGTGGAAGATCATCGAACAACATCCGTTCGTCGGACGTGGTATCGCGAGCCGCTTTGCCTGGCTGCTGATCGACGAATTCCAGGACACAACGGACATCCAGATCGCCATCTTCGGCGCGCTCCGGCGTTTCCTCCACACTTGCTTCTTTCTTGTAGGCGACCAGAACCAGTCGATCATGCGCTTCGCCGGCGCTCGCCCCGAACTCGCCGAGCAGTTCGGCGACCAGATTGACGCGCACCGCGACAAGGCCCTGACCGGCAACTTCCGATGCGGGCCGGCGATTGTCAGCACTGCATCAACGCTCATCCCGACTGTGCCGGGGATGCAGTCGGCGGGCGATGCAGCCCAGCTCGCGGCGCAAGTGAACTACGTCCATGTCGGCCGGCCGATCGACGCTATCACCGACCATTTCTTGCCCGCCCTACAGGATGCCGGCATCCCGCTCGGCAAGGCCGCGATCCTTGCGCCATGGTGGACGCATCTCATCCCCGTCGCCCGCGCCCTCCGCGACTTCGACGTGCCGGTCTTCGGTCCGGGTGCGCGCCCCTATAAGCGCCGGCGTCTGCTTGCCGGACTTGCCGAGCAACTCGGAGCCTGCGCCGAGGCCGGCAATTACCTCGGAATCCCGGGTGTCGAGCGTGCACTGTTTCGGCTCATCGGTGATCTCACCGGGAACTCGCGCTACGACATGTTCAGCTATCAGGGACGTCGCGTAGCGCTCGGCCTGATCTATCTCGCTCGCGAACTTGCCGACCAGCATCCCGGCGGCGTCGCTTGGCTGCGCGCCATCGCGCGCGAGGCGGGTGACTATCTCGAATGCGAGGAATGGTTGCCGGGCGGCGCCAAACAGACGCTGATCGATTCCGCCGAGGAAATGCTGTCCGACATGCAGGCCAGCAAGGTCGATCTCGCGAATCTGCTGATCTCCGATATGGGCCTATTCGCCAATCCCGAGCGTGCGCTCAAGCTGATCACGCTGCACAATTCCAAGGGGCGCGAATTCGATGGCGTCGCCCTGATCTGCATGAACAATGGCAGTATCCCGCATTTCTCGACATCGACGCAGGAGGCGTATGACGAGTCTCGGCGGCTATTCTACGTCGGCCTGACCCGCGCCAAGCGCATCCTCGTCGTCGCGTCCGATCAGTCTCACTGGAAGAACACGCCGACCCCGTTTATCGCGGAGGCTGGCCTTGGATGAACGCCTGCCCTGCTTAAAACCGGGTTTGCCGTAGCTCTGTCTTCCTGAGGTTGGTCTTGAATCACTCGGTCGATAAGCGGCTCACTTCCAGGCCGTGGAGGATGCCAACGTTCAACGTCTGCTTCCCTGGTTGGTGGCGCCGCAACCCGACTGTCCGCAAACGGCCCAGCCTCAGTCGTATCGCCACCCCGCGCCGACAACCGCTGAACGTCGGCTTCTGACAGGATCTGACGCTCAACCGGCGACATGTGAACGGCAGGAAAGTCCCAGAACCGGTCCTTCAAATGGCCTCAAGGTTACACCTCTTTCAACCGATCGGCGGGACGCCCCGACCTAAAGGCGGCCCCAGCCCATGCAGCGCGCCTCGGCACCGCGACAGGCTCCCGCCAGCATGCCGCACCCGCCTTTTCGGTGCCCGCGTCCCGCCTAGCGCCGCGGCCCGGTGAGCAGGTCGAATGCACTCCGCTGCCCCTGCATCAGATGCGCGGCCCATTCGGTCGCCAGCTCCAGCCGTCGCGGCATGTACGCCGCGCGGTTGTAACGGAGTTCAGACGGCGACAGCCCCTGCGGGATATGGGCCAGCATCAGGTCGACGATCATGCGCTCCGAACGTCGCCCGACTTCATCAATCGGCAGGGCGCCGATGCGCTCGTTCCAGTAGGTGGCGAATGCTGCGCGCCAGCCATGGGGAACATGGCGTCCCCGATAGCCGAGCCGATTGTAGAGATACCCCACCGCATTTTCGCTGATCGGCACATGCGACGAACGGTTCGAGCAGAAGGGCAATGGGCCTCGGCCCGTCAGCTGGCGCACCGCCTGCAACACCTCGACCGCTTCCGGTGCCAGCGGAACACGATGCGCGAACGTGTCGTCATCTCTCAGGTCAAAGGCCTGCTTCATGCGCTCCGCAGGGATGATCCAGATCGGCCCATCGAACTGATCATCCCGCGCAAAGCCATCCATGTTGAAAAACTCGCTCCACGGCGCGGTCCGGATCATGCCCGGGCGCTGCGCGGTGAGCGCCATGAACCGCGATGCCAGCTTGGTGACCGGATTTGCCCCCGCCTGATCGACATCGGCGATAAGGCGGCGCAAGGCATCGGGCGCGATCAGTGCCGGGCGCAGCTTGGCGCGCGGCACGGGTTTCAGGCTTTTGACCAGATCGGCCGAGAGCGATTGCCGCACCAGTTTCCTGCCCCTGGCATAGGAAAACACGGACTGGATACGCTGGAGAAGGCGGCGGGCAGTCTCGATCGCGCCGCGGTCCTCGACCTTGGCGAGCACGGCCAGCACCAGTTCCTCATCGATCCGCGCCATCGGGAGCGTGCCGAGATGCGGAAACACATCGCGTTCCAGGCTCGTGATCACGTCTCGTGCATGAACCGGTCGCCAGCGCCCGATCTGGGTTTCATGCCATTCGCGCGCCACGGTCTCGAACGTCTGCTGCTGTTCGGTCACGGCGACAAGCTTGGCCATCCTGGCCTCAAGCCCGGGATCGATATGGTCGCGAAGCTGCTTTTTGGCCGCGTCCCTGCGCGACCGCGCCTCGGCGAGGCTGATGTCGGGATAAGCGCCGAGGACCAGCAGCTTTTCCTTGCCGGCAAAGCGATATTTGAGTCGCCACGATTTGTGGCCCCTGGGGGTCACGAACAGATGCAGGCCGCCGCTGTCGGCGAGCTTGTACGCCTTGTCGCGCGGCTTGGCTTTCCGGATTTCAACGTCCTTCAGCATACCCCCAACTCCGCGTTCTGATACCCCCAGAATACCCCCTGCAACGCATGGCTTTGGGCACACGCGGCCGGAAGGCGCTGGACAGAACCTTGGCAGAAAAGCGCCATTTTTTGAGGTCTGGATAAAGTGCTGAACGCCGCTGAAAGGCATGGTGGCGGAGCGGGAGGGATTCGAACCCTCGATACGGTTTTGCCGTATACTCACTTTCCAGGCGAGCGCCTTCGACCACTCGGCCACCGCTCCGCATGCACTGGAAGTCGGTGTCCCTAGCCGTGTGCGGCGGCGGAGACAAGCGCCCTTCCCTCGTCTGGCCGGGCATGGCATCGATTGGCGATGACGATGCTTGCGATGCTGGCGGCGGGTGCCGCGACGCTGACTGTGCTGGCGGCTGGGCCGCTTGCCGCGCCGACCGCTCTCAATGCCAACGCCACGGGCGCGACAGCGCAGGGCGCGGCTGCGGTGCAGCCCCCGCCCCGCGCCGAGGCACCTGCGCCCGCGCTGTCACCGGGCGAGATCGTCGCCCGGGCGGCGGCGGCCGACTGGGTGGCCATTCCCGCCGATCAGCTGCTGGTGATGGATCTTGCCGCCGATGCGCGCGGGCGGGCACGGCGTGTGGTCATCCAGCTGATGCCGCCGCCCTTTGCCGAGCCGTGGGTCGCCAATATCCGCACCCTTGCCGCGGCGCATTGGTGGGACGGGCTGGGCGTGGTGCGCGTGCAGGATAACTATGTCGCGCAATGGGGCGATCCCGAGGGCGAAAATCCGACCAGGGCGAAGCCGCTGCCCGCGGGGCTGCGCCCGACCGGCGATGCGCCCTATCAGCTGCGCGGCGATGCGCCGGGCTGGCAGCGTTTTGCCGGGCTGACGATCCCGCGCGGCACCCCCGATGGCTATACCGCGTTCGAGGCCGGCTGGCCGGTCGCGGCGGCGGGCACGCCCGATCATGCCGCGCGCTGGCCGGTGCACTGCTATGGCATGGTCGGCGTCGGCCGCAATCTCGCGCCCGATCGCGGCACGGGGGCGGAGCTTTACGCGGTGATCGGCCATGCGCCGCGCCATCTGGATCGCAACATCGCGCTGGTCGGGCGGGTGGTGAGCGGGATCGAACATCTGTCGAGCCTGCCGCGCGGCACCGGGCCGCTGGGCTTCTATGCCGATCCGGCAGAGCGGGTGGCGATCCGCCAGATCAGGCTGGCGAGCGCCCTGCCCGCCGCCGAACGGCCACGCTTCGAATATCTGTCGACCGACAGCGCCGCCTTTCTGCGCTATGCCGAGGCGCGGGCGAACCGCCGCGATGCGTTCTTCAACCTGCCTGCCGGCGGGGCGGATATCTGCAACATCCCGGTGCCGGTGCGCCCGGCCGGCTGACGCGCGTGCGGGCCGGGTCCGGTGGACCCGGCCGCGCTGGTCGTCGCAAACGGCTGGTCAGCGCTGGCGGCGCGGACGTTTCTCAGCGCTGGCGGCGCGGGCGTTTCTCAGCGCTGGCGGCGCGGGCGTTTCTCAGCGCTGGCGGCGCGGGCCGGGCCGTGGTCCCGCCCGGCCGGGGCGAAACGGCGGACGCGGGCCGCCGCGCCCGCGCGGGGCGGGCGGCGGGCCATCATGCGGCATGATCCGCACATCATCGCCATCGTCCGGCCCGGCGGTGCGGGCGAACGCGGCGGCAAAGGCCGGGGCGATGGCGCGCGGCACTTCGAACAGCGTTTCATCGGGCAGGATGCGGATCGCGCCGATCTGCGCCTTGGCGACATGACCGCGCCGGCACAGCAGCGGCACGATCCAGCGCGGATCGGCCTGATGCCGCCGGCCGATATTGAGGCGGAACCAGACGGCGTCGACGCCGCCGCCCTGCCGGTCGGGGCGCGGACCGCGTTCCTGCTCGGCCGGGCCGGAATCGACCAGTTCCTCCGGCTGGGGCATCGCCGCGCGGTGCATGCGGACCAGCGCGCCCGCCAGTTCGGCGGGCGAACGCTGGGCGAGCAGCATCGCGGCAATCGCCTCGTCTTCCTCGTCCAGCTCGACCGGGGCGATCAGCCGCTCGGCCAGCCGCTCGCGGTCGCGCAGGCGGATCTCCTCCGGTCCCGGACAGGCAGCCCAGGTCACCGGAATGCGCGCGCCGCGCAGCATCATGTCCACCCGGCGGCGGCGCGGATAGGGAACGATCAGCACCGCCGTGCCCTTGCGCCCCGCGCGCCCGGTGCGGCCTGAACGGTGCTGGAGCGTTTCGGCGTCGCGCGGCAGCTCGACATGGATGACGAGGCTGAGGCTGGGCAGGTCGATCCCGCGCGCGGCAACGTCGGTCGCCACGCACACCCGCGCCCGGCGGTCGCGCAGCGCCTGCAGCGCGCGGTTGCGTTCGGCCTGGCTGTGTTCGCCCGACAGGGCGACGGCGGCAAAGCCGCGCTCGACCAGGCTGGCATGCAAATGGCGCACCGCATCGCGCGTCGCGCAGAACAGCATCGCCGTATCGGGATCGTGGAAGCGCAGCAGGTTGATGACCGCATGTTCGATATCGGACGGGGCGACCGCAATCGCCTGATGGTCGATATCGCCATGCCCGCGCGCCTCGCCCACCGTCGAGATGCGCAGCGCGTCGCGCTGGTAACGCTTGGCGAGCGCGGCAATCGGCTTGGGCATGGTGGCCGAAAACAGCAGGGTGCGCCGCCCCTCGGGCGTCGCGTCGAGAATCTCCTCCAGATCCTCGCGAAAGCCCATGTCGAGCATCTCGTCGGCTTCGTCGAGCACGGCGACGCGCAGCGCCGACAGGTCGAGCGACCCGCGCTCGAGATGATCGCGCAGCCGCCCCGGCGTGCCGACGACGATGTGCGCGCCGGCATAAAGCGCGCGCCGCTCGCGCGACGGATCCATGCCGCCCACACAAGGCGCGATCCGCGCCCCGGCCTGGCCGTACAGCCATTCCAGCTCGCGCGCGACCTGCAGCGCCAGTTCGCGCGTGGGCGCGATCACCAGCGCAAGCGGCGCGCCCGGCTGGGGCAGCCGCGCGGCATCGCCGAGCAGGTCGGCGGCCATGGCAAGGCCGAAGGCAACGGTCTTGCCCGACCCGGTCTGGGCGGAGACCAGCAGGTCGCGGCCGGCGGCCTCCGGCTCGAGAACGGCGGCCTGGACGGCGGTGGGGGCGGCATAGCCGCGCGCGACAAGCGCCTCGCCAAGCGAGGCCGGAAGATCAGGAAAGGTCATGAGCGGTTCCCCATGGGGGACATGGCCGCCCGGCACAAGGCGGAAAACTACGTGACCTGTCCCGCAGCGAGAGCGAGGCCCGCCGCCCGGCCGCTCGCCCAGGCCCATTGAAAGTTGTAGCCGCCGAGCCAGCCGGTGACGTCCACCGCCTCGCCAATCGCATACAGGCCGGGCACGCGCCGCGCCGCCATCGTTTTCGACGACAGCTCGGCGGTGCTGATTCCGCCCGCCGTCACCTCTGCCTTGGCAAAGCCTTCGGTCCCGGTCGGGTGGAAGGTCCAGCCGCCCAGCCGTTCGGCGGCGGCGCGCAGCAGCCGGTCGGGCGCATTGCCCAGCTCCGCCGCCAGCCCGAGATCGGCGGCGATGCCGGCGGCCAGCCGGTCGGCGAGCCGTTCGGGCAGCGCCTCGCGCAGCAGCCGGCCGAGATGCTGGCGCGGGCGTTCGCGCTTGGCTGCGACCAGCCAGTCAGCCGCGCGCCCGGGCAGAAAATCGATCGTCACCGCCGTGCGCGGCCGCCAATAGGACGAGATTTGCAGGATGGCGGGGCCGGACAGGCCGCGATGGGTGAACAGCGCCGCTTCGGCGAACACCCCCTGCCCGGCGCGCGCGACAACCGGGGCGGACACGCCCGACAGCTCGCGGAACAGCGCCTCTTCGCCCGACAGGGTCAGCGGCACCAGCGCGGGACGCGGCTCGACCAGCTTCAGCCCGAACTGGCGCGCAAGGTCATAGGCGAAACCGGTCGCCCCGATCTTGGGGATGGACGGCCCGCCGGTCGCGATGACCAGCGCGGGCGCAGCGGCGATGCGCCCGCCGTGATCGACGCGGAACAGCCCGTCGCCATGCGCAACCGCCGTCACCGGCGTGCCGCAGCGCAGCTCGACCCCGCCCGCCCCGCATTCCTCGACCAGCATGGCGACGATCTGGCGCGCCGATCCGTCGCAGAACAGCTGGCCCAGCGTCTTTTCGTGCCAGGCGATGCCATGGCGGTCGACCAGCGCGATGAAATCCTCCGCGCCATAGCGGCTGAGCGCGGAGCGGGCGAAATGCGGATTGGCCGACAGAAACCGGTCGGGGGCGGTGTGGATGTTAGTGAAGTTGCAGCGCCCGCCGCCCGAAATCAGGATCTTGCGCCCCGGTTCGTCGGCATGGTCGATCAGCAGCACGCGCCGCCCGGCCTGGCCGGCGGTCGCCGCGCACATCAGCCCGGCGGCCCCGGCACCGAGGATGATCGCGTCAAATCTGGAAACGGCATCGGTCACGGCCGCGCCCTATCATGGCCGCAGGCCAGCGCGATGCCCAAAAAACGCAGTCAGGCGTCGGGCCGGGTCAGGATGAAGCCGCCACAGACAAGTGCGACGATCAGCGGTGCCGCCCCCCAGGGCAGCGGCAGGGCGACAAGGCCGATCACCGCGCTGCCGCCAAGGCCGAGCGCCGCCGCCAGCTTGGCCTTGCGGCCGATGGCGCGCCGCTCGCGCCAGGCGCGGATCGGCGGGCCGAAACGCGGATCAGCCAGAATCCGCGCCTCCAGCGCCGGATTGCCGCGCGCAAAGCAGAAAGCGGCGAGCAGCATGAACGGCACCGTCGGCAGGATCGGCAGCGCCATGCCGATCACGCCCAGCGCAACCGCCACCATCCCCGCCCCGTGCCACAGCCAGCGCCGCATCGGCCGCCCCCTTTCCGGTCAGAGATGCGGGGCGACGAGCGCCCCCATATCGACGACCGCGCCCAGCCGGCTGGCGATCAGATAGACGCCGCCCAGCTTGCGCTGCACGAACAACGCCTCGGCCGGGGGGACGTGCCACAGCTCGCGCCGCTTCGCCATTGCCAGCCCCTGATCGCGCATCCGCTCGGCAAAGCCGCGATCGGCGAAATCGAACCGCCCGCCGGCGCGCAGCGGGGCCATCGCCATATCGGCCAGCGCCAGAATCTCGGCCTTGCGCTCGGCGGGCACGCGCGGATGGACAAGGCCCAGCGACTCGGCCGCCGCCCACACCGCCGCCTCGTCGCCGCCCAGCCCGGCCCGGCCGAGCGTGCGATAGCCCTCGGTCATCGCCGGCGCGATGGTCCGCGTCGCCCCGAAATCGAGCAGGATCACCCGCCCGGTGGCCGGATCATAAAGGAAGTTTGCCAGATTGGGGTCGGTCTGCATCAGGCCGAAGCGGAACAGTTCATCGAGCACCAGCCGGATCAGCGCCGTCGCCAGCCGGTCGCGCTCGGCCTGCGGCGCGGTTTCCGCCGCCTCGATGGGAACGCCGGCGACATAATCCATCACCAGCACCGCCGGGCGGGCCAGTTCCTCGACCAGCCCCGGCACGGTGAAATCCGGGTCATCCGCCAGCGCGGCGCGGTAGCGCGTCAGGCAATCGGCCTCGCGCAGATAATCGGCCTCGTCGCGCAGCTGGCGCTTCGCCTCGGCGAGCAGCGGGGCCAGATCCAGCCCGTCGGGCACCAGCCGCGACATCGCCAGCAAGGTCGCGACATTGTCGACATCGCTGTCGATGCTCAGCCGCACGCCGGGATACTGGACCTTGATCGCCACATCGCGCCCGCAGGTCAGCCGCGCCCGATGGACCTGGCCGATCGAGGCGGCGGCAATCGGCGTCCAGCCAAACTCGGCAAAGCGCGCCTCCCAGCCCGGTCCCCAATAGCGGTCGAGCACCGCCTGCACCTGCGCGCGCGGCATCGGCCGGGCATCGGCGCGTAGCCGGGCGAGAATCTCCGTCAGCTCGGGCGGCAGCAGATCGCCCGCATCCATCGACATCAGCTGGCCAAGCTTCATCGCCGCGCCGCGCAGATTGGCAAGCCCGTCGGCGACGCGCAGCGCATTGGCCGGGGTCAGCAGCAGATCGGGCAGGCTGGGACGCCGGCCCCGCGCCAGATCGCGCGCGCCGCCCAGGATCATGTTGCCGGCCACGCCCGCCGCCAGCCCGCCGAACCGGGCCAGGCGGCTGATTCGCCCGGTCGGCACCGGCGCCCCGGCCCGTCGTTCATCTGCCCGTCTGTCGCTGTCGCCGGCCATGCCCGCCCCTTTCCTGCCGCGCCGGGGGGTGGCGCGCCGGACTGGCGCAGGCACCGGCTGCGGGCGGGATATGGGCATGCGGCCGGGCCTTGCAATGACCGCATCGCGATACCGGGCATCGCGGCAATCCCTGAGTTGCGGCCAAAGGCCAAGAGGATCAAGCCGGGACTGGAACGGATCCAGTTGCGTCCGGGATCGGGCGAGACGCCGCAGCGTGCCGGGTTTCATTTACTTTGTCTTAACCGGCACATGCGATGCTCGCTGAGGGGACGTTTGCCGCGACGGGACTACGTATCTTGAAACACGCGCCTTCCTCGTCTTCCATGCCCCGCATTCTCGTCGTCGATGACGAGCCGGAACTGCGCGAGGAGCTGTGCGAGTGGCTGGCGCTGCGCGGCCTGCCGGCGGCGGCCGCCGGAGAGGTGGAGGGCGCACTGGGCCTGTTGCGCGTCCATCAGGGGATCGAGACGGTGCTGACCGACATCCGCCTGGGCAGCGCCAGCGGCATCGACCTGGTCCGCCGCGCGCGGCGCGACCCGGCGCTGGCCGGGCGGCAGCTGCGCTTTGCGCTGATGACCGGCCAGACCGACATCACCGATCACGCACGCGACGAGCTGGCGGAGTTGGACGCGGCGCTGCTCGCCAAGCCCGTCGACCTCAACCGGCTGCTCGGCCTGTTGCAGGGCGCGCGCGCGGCATGACACCGCTGACGTCCTCCTCCGGGCCAGCCCCGGCCATGGCCAACACCGCCATGCCCGGGCGGACGACGCCGGTCACGATCATGATGATGTTCGCCCTCGCCGCTGCCGCGACCGCGGCAAGCAGCTGGCGGATCGTGATCGGGCCGGGCTTCGAACTGTATCTGGCCCCGCTTTTCTATCTGCTTACCTACCGCATCTGGGGGCTGCGCGCCGGCATCCTGGCGGCGACGGTGTTCATGATGCCGAGCTGGGGCTGGTGGGGCCATCCGGTCTCGATTCTGCTTGCCATCGGCCATGTCGTGGTGGTCGACCGGTTCGTGCGCCGCAATCGGACGATGGCCGAGGCGACCGGCCTGTTCGCAATCACCGCGGGCACGGTGATCGGGTTCGGATTCCTGTGGCTGCAATATGGCGCGCCGCCGTCGCTGGCCGGCGTCGTCGTGATCCGCAAGGTCATCAACGACACGCTGTTCGCGACCATCGCCGACATGCTCGCCCTGTGCTTCATCGTCGATCCGGTGACGCTGGCGATCCGCCGCCGCCGCACGGTCAGCCTGAGTTCGGCCATATACGTCACCTCGCTGCTGTTCGGCGCGGCGGCAACGACGATGCTGTTCGTCGGCGAAGTGCGCCGCTTCGCCACCAGCTTCGAATCGACCCGGCAGGACATCAGCCGCCATGTCGCGCTGCTCGTCACTGCGGAGCATCATCATCCCAGGTCGCTGTGGGGCATGCATGATTTCGTGTCGGAGAATGTGTCGGCGCGGCTGCTGGTCGTGCCGGACAGAACAAAGCTGCCGGCGACTGACGATCTGAAGCGCCTGCTCGACTGCAAGCATTTCGACGATCGTGACCAGCCGGCGGTCAACGACCAGTCGACCTTCGCCTATTGGGTCACGGCCTGCCATGTGCGGACCATCGCAGTGCCCGGAACCGGCATGGCCGCGACCTATGCGTCGTCGCTCAGGCCGTTCGCGCTCGCCGCCTATACGCGCCTGCTGACCGATCTGCTCGGCTTCAGCCTTGTGGTCGCCATCGGCATTGCGATCAACCTGTGGCTGAAGCGCCGGCTCGACCGCTCGCTCGATGCATGGGACGGCATGCTCAGCCATTTCGGCGAGCCCGGCCTCCAGCCCCGCGAGCAGATGCCCTTTGTCGAGTTCCAGCGGCCGGTGTCGATGTTCGTTGAGAAAAACAACAGCTTCACCGAGGCGCTGGCCGAACGCGACGCGATCTCCAAGGCCATCGCCAAGCTGAAACAGAGCATCGATCTGATCCTTGTCGCGGATATCTCCTACGATGTGGCGGCGGGGGTGCTGCGCTTCGTCTCGCTTGACCGCGAAACCGGGCGGCAGACGATTACGATTTCCGTGCATGACGCCGACCAGCAGAGCTTCACCAATGTCTGCGCGCAGAGCGAGGCGATCGTCGAGCTGCGCATCAAGGACCGGCCGCCGACCGACTGGTTTCTGGCCGTGCTGCGCGACAATCAGGGCTATGGCCGGTGGAGCGGCGGCTGCTTCCTGCGGCTGCGCCAGGCCAAGGTGGCCGAGGACATGATGATGCACCAGGCCCGGCTGACCGATCTGGGCGGCATGGCCTCCGCGCTCAGCCACGAACTGCGCCAGCCGCTGTTCACCATCGCGCTCGCCGCCGAAAACGGGCTGATGCAGCTTGAGGCGCATGACCATCCGGCCGGCCCGGACATTGCCCGCAAGCTGCGCCGGATCGAGGAACAGGTCGCACGCGCCCGCGCGATCATCGACCGCATTTCGCGCTATGGCCGCATCGATTCGGGCGATGGCGAGCCGTTCGAACTGGTCGAGGCGGTGACGGCGGCGACCAACTTCATGCGCCCGCTGCTCGTCGCGCAGGATGTGCGGCTGCGGATCGGATCGGCGCTGCCGGTGCCCGTGCTTGCCGCCATGCCGCGCGTCGCGCTGGAACAGATCATCGTCAACGCCATCCAGAACAGCCTCGACGCGATCGCCAGCCGGCGCGAACATGGCCCGGCCCGCAGCAGCGCCGACCGGATCGACATTCTGGTCGCCGAAGGGGATGGCGGGATCGACATTTCGGTGCATGACACCGGCATCGGCCTTGGCAAGGATGCCGCCCACAGCGCTTTTGACCCTTTCTTCACCACCAAGGCGGCAGGAAAGGGAACCGGGCTTGGTCTGTACATTTCACGGCAGATCATGCTGGAAGTCGGCGGGTCGCTCACGATCCGCGACGGTGAACGGGGAGGCGCAGTGCTGACGGTCCGCTTGCCAGAAACGATCCTGCGCCGGCGCAAGGCCGCGATCGGGCACGCTGCATGACCCGGCCGCGCATCCTGGTGATCGACGATGACGAGGCGGTCGGCGAAACGCTGCAGATGACGCTTGTCCTGCGCGGCTATCCGGCCGTCTGGCGGCCCTCGCTGGCCGAGGCCGACCGGCGCGACGACCAGGCCGAAGTGATCGTGCTCGACCTCAACATGCCCGGCCATGACGGCTTTACGACGATCGACGACATTTCCCGGTCGCGCCGCCACGCCCAGCTGATCATCGCCAGCGGGCAGAGCGAAAAGATCATCGCCGCCGCCGTCGCCTGCGCCAAGGCGGCGGGCATCGCGGTGCTCGGCGCGCTCGAAAAGCCCTATACGGGGCGCGAACTGGTCGACGTCCTCGACCGGTTCGTGCCCGGCGGCCCCGATCCCAATGCCGATGATGCCGGCCTCATTCAGGCGGCGATCGCCGATGGCACGCTGGTCGAACGGTTGCGCGTCGTGTTTCAGTCCAAGCGCGATCTGAAGCGCGGGGTCATCACCGGCTATGAGGCGCTGGCCCGGCTGGCCGGCGAACGCTTTGTCAGCCCGGAACTGATGTTCGGCGCGGCGGTGCCGCTCGATCTCCAGCTTCAGCTCACGCGCAAGGTGTTTCTGGAAAGCATCGCGGCGTGGCAGCGGCTCAACGAGGCCGGGTCGGCGGTGCCGATCTCGGTCAACTGCAACCCGCAGACTTTGTGCCATCCGGCGTTTCTCGACATGGTCGAGGCGCTGGTGCGCGATGCCGGCCTGCCCCCCTCGATGCTGCTGGTCGAGCTGACCGAACATGCCTCGCTCGAACAGGCGCATCAGCTGGCGCGCGCGGCCAGCCGGCTGGCAATGCTCGGCTTCCGCATGGCGCTTGACGATTTCGGGCGCGGCACGACCAGCTATGAACGGCTGACCCGCCTGCCACTGGCCGAGATCAAGATCGACAAGGATATTTTCTGGAGCGCCTGCGCCGGCGAAATCTCGATGTCGATGCTGCGCGAGGTCGTCAGCTTCTGCCATGCAAACGGCATGGCGGCGACCATCGAGGGCATCGAATGCGAGCTGCACCGCCGCGAGGCGCTCGCCCTCGGGGCCGATTTCGGCCAGGGTTTCCTGTGGGACAAGCCCGGCGAACTGCTCGCCCAGCCCGAACCGGCCGTCCGCCAGGCGGTCGGCCGGTAACAGCCCGTCCGGCCGGGACTGGCAGGGCCTGCCGCCCCGCCCTTGCCATGGCGTCCCCTATTTCGCTGCCAGTGCGCGCATCACGTCGCGCCAGGCCACCAGCTTAAAGTTCTGGGCCGCCGGCGCATTGTGCCCGTCCTGCGCGACGAACAGGCCGGTGCCGAACGTCTTGCCGAAACTTCCCGCCGCAAAGGCGATGCCGTCGGTTTCCTCGACCGCCCCCAGCGTGCCGGCGTTGATCCTGAAACGCCCGGCCGGGCTGAGATCGGGCAGGCGGTAAAGCGCATAGCCATTGTCGCCCTGGCTCGACGCGATCAGCCAGCCGCCGCGCCGGCCGCGCGGGGCCAGCGCCAGCCCCTCGACATCGGCGACCAGCTGCACACCGTCGACCGGCGCGACCAGCCGGCCCTGAACGGCCCCGTCGGCCCGCGCATCGAACGCCCAGATGCCGCGATCCTCTTCGCCCACGAACAGGGTCCGGCTGCGCGGATCGACGACACAGCCCTCAGTCTGGGTCTGGAGTGCCAGGCTGCGCACGATTGTCCCTTCGGGGGCCGTGCCCGACAGGCTGATCCGCACCTGATGGATCGCGCCATGCTTGAGCACCGAAAAGGCGTAAAGGCCGGTGCGGTCGCGCATCAGGCAGACGCCATAGGCCTCCCCCGCCCCGCCCGGCACCATGCCGAGCGGGATCAGCCGCGCCGCCCCGGTATCGAGCCGGTAGAGCCGCAGCCGCGCCGTCGCCTCGTCATTGCGGTCGGACGCGACGACGATCACCCCGGCCCGGCCCAGATCGACCAGATCGACATTGTTGAGCCGCCCGTCGGGCAGGAAGTGCCGCGACCGGCCATCCAGCCCGTAGACATGCAGCCCGGCCTTTTTGTCGGTGCCGACGATCAGGCTGGCGGCAGGATCGCGCCGGTTGCGCCAGATCGCCGGATCATCGGCGGCATCGGCCGCCGCCGTGCCGACCGGCGCGGTCTCGCCGCGCGCAGTCACGCTGACGGTCGGAGCCGGCGTCGGGGGCGTCGCCCCTGCCATGCCACCGGCGATCAACGCCGCGACGGGCAGGCCGCGCAACCAGGGTGCGCGCATCAGAAGGTCACCCGCACGCCGCCGGTAAAGCGCCGGCCGAAGCGTTCCCATTCGATCGTGTAGCGGTCGGTCGAGCGCGTCGAGATGCCCGATGCGGTCAGCACGCTGCCGGGATCGGAGAAGCGGCGGCCCGGATTGTCGAGCAGGTTCGACGCATCGACGAACAATTCGACCTGCGGCGTCACCGCATAGCGGGCGGAGAAATCCAGTTCGTCATCGGCCGCCCAATAGGTGTCGCCGGCATCGACGGCGGTATCGGCAATGCCGTCGAGCCACTTGCTGCGCCGCTGATATTGCAGGCGCAGCGACAGGCCGTATTTCTCGTAATAGCCGCCGATATTGTAGACCATGTCCGACGTGCCCGGCAGGCGCACGCGGCGCTGCGCGACGCCGGAGACGGCCGGCTTGGTGACGCGGCTGTTGTTGAGCGTCACATTGGCCGACACGCCAAAGCCGCCCATCCAGTCGGGCAGGCCGAGATCCGCGGTCCAGGGTTCGATCTGCAGCTGCGCCGCCGCCTCGACCCCGAAGATGCGGCCGCCGCCGCCATTGGTGATGCCGCTGAACACATAGCCCGAGCGGTCGACCCCGCCAAAGTTGAGCGCATCGGAGCCAAAGGTGCGGCGCTGGACGTAAAGCACATCCTCGACCCGCTTGTAGAAGGCACCGAGCATCAGAAAGCCCTGCGGGCGGACATACCATTCGAAATAGGCGTCAAGGCCGTAAGCGCGTTCGGGCTTGACCGCCGGATTGCCGCCCGAAATCGTCAGATTGGCATCGTTGATCGTGACGTTGGGGCGCAGCTGATCGTAATCGGCGCGCGCGGCCCCGCTGTTGAACGACAGCCGCACCTTTTTCTGGTCGTCGATATTATAGTTCACATGCAGGCTGGGGAAAGCGAGCGTCTGGCTGCTGGTCGCGGTCAGCTGCTGGTTCTGGCCGCCGATCTGGGCGGTGGCGGTGCCGCGGTTGCGCAGATGCTCGACGCGCACCCCGCCGACGATCGAGCCCCAGTCATAGCGCAGCGTGCCCATCGCAAAACCGGCATAGACCTGTTCGCGCACATCGTAGAGATTGCCCGTGACCGGCGTGGCGGCAAAGCTGCGGCGTGCAGCGCGGCTGGCATCACGAACCAGATCGGTGTTGAAGTAGCCGAAATCGTAACCAAGCGGGATTTCACCCAGAAACGCCTTGTCGAGCGAGGCGGCCTGATAGCTGGTCGGCAGCCCGATGGCGGCGAAATCGGCGGCGCTGGTGCGCAGGATCTCGTTCTCGTCGACCGTCTTGGTGCGCTGATCGAACTGGAAACCGAGCTTGAGCGTCGCATCGGCGCCGAGCAATGCGGTGTTGCGGGCGATGACGAACTTCGCCGTATAGGCATCGGTGGTGTCGACCGCATCGAGCACGCGGAACGAGCTGAGCGGCTTGGCAAAGCTGTCGATCGCGCGCACCGGATCGCCGGCCTGGAACCGCGTCGGGCTGGCCAGCTGGAGCGTCGTGAACAGCGACACCCGCGCCAGTTGCGGATCGCGGAAGTCATATTCGACGGTCGGCCGCGCGGTGCGGGTCGACGGGCTGTCCCAGCGCGCCTCGCCCACCACCGAACGGTCATCGCGCGAGCGGGTGTAATTGCCCAGCCAGTTCAGCTTCCACCCGTCGCCAAAGCCATGGCTGCCCTCGATCGTGTTGGTGTGGATCGACTGGCGGAACGCGCGCAGCGTCGAACGCTGGTTGATGTCGATGCCATAGACGCGCCCGAAAAACGGCGTGCTGCCGGTGCAGACATCGGCATAGCCGGTGGTCGTCGGCGTCGGGTTCGAACTGGTCGTGCAGGGCGCGGTGTTGACCACGAGATCGGACTGGCGGTCGTCGAGATCGAAAATGTAATTGTCGCGCGCTTCGTCGTCGGTGAACGCCGTGTAGATCGACCGCAGCGAGATGCGGTTGTCGGCATCCGGTTCCCAGTCCAGCCGGCTGGTCAGCGAATAATTGCGGCGCGTCAGCCGGTAGAGCTTGTTCTCGGTCTCGCGCGCCCAGAAGCGGCTTTCGAACCCCGGGCGGCGGTCCTGGCTGACCTGTTCCCAGTCGGTCTCGAAATTGTCGGTCACCATATTGCGTTCAAAATAGCTGCCCGAGACGACGACGCCGATTTCGCCGGCCCCGGCCTGAAACCGGTCGGCGAGCACCAGCGAGCCTTCATATTCGGGCCGGTTGCCGAGTTCGGCACGGCCCACGGCACCGCGCGCGGCGACATACAGCCCCTTGTAATCAAAGGCCGAGCGCGTGACGATGTTGACATTGCCCGACACGGTTTCGCCCGGCATGTCCGGGGTCACCGCCTTGGACACCACGATCTGCGAGGCGATGGCCGAGGGCACGGAATCGAACCGGGCGTCGCGCCCTTCGGGGCTGACGACGTTGATCCCGTCGAACGACAGGCTGGTCCAGTAATTGGGCGCGCCGCGCAGGCTTATATAGCGCGCCTGGCCCTGGTCGCGTTCGACCGCGATGCCGGGCAGCCGGCTGGCCGCCTGGGCGATGTTCTGGTCGGGGAGGCGGCCGACAGAGTCCGCCGCCGCGACCGAGACGAGCGAGTCTGAATTCTTCTGGACGAGCAGCGCCGCCGCCTCGGATTCGGCGATCGGGCGGGCACCGGTGACGATGATGGTTGCGGCGTCATCCTCGGCGATCACCGGATCGTCGATCCCCGCCGCATGCACCGCCGCCGGGAGCGCAAGCGCCGCGCCGGTCATCAAAATGGCCCTGGCCGACACGCGCAGCGGCGCGCGCCGGAAAATGAAGCTGGTCATGTGAAGTCCCCCTTGCCAGTTCTGGCGTCGGGGATGGCCGATAGGCGCGATTCAAGACGCTTCCGCAACCTTTGCGCTACAGATCAGCGTCAGCTTCACGACAGTTTTGCGTCAGCGCCGGTTCGGGAAGGCCCAGCCGCCCGCGCACGCGGCGGCCCCGACCGGCCGGGCCTGAGCGATGCTGCCTGCTCGATGCAAAAATCCGTGGAATGGTGCCGCTTACAGGACTCGAACCTGTGACCCCCGCATTACGAATGCGATGCTCTACCAACTGAGCTAAAGCGGCTTGACCCTTGTTCCGTCCGTACAACCCACGTTCCGCCGCTTCAAGCCTGTCCGGGGCTGGCGGGGTGGCCCGAACATCGCCAGGGTCATGCTCTGCCGGCTGCGCAGCCGAAGCACGCCCGTGGCGGGAGGCAGGCCGTTACCAGCCTCGGGCCGGGCTTGCAAGCCGGGGATGAACACGGGCGAAACCGGAGTTGTTTGGCGGCGCTCTTTACCCTTCATTTACCATGGCGACGGCACAATCGACGGGCTTAGGCCCTGGGGGATGGTCATGGACGAGATGCGCGGCTTCGACGAACGGGACGAGCTGTTGCTCGAGGACGAGATTGCCGACGCGCCGCCCCCGGTCATTGGCGGGGACGAGCGGCGCATGCATGTGCGCGCTTATAATTACTGGGTGTCGCTGCTGGGCGGGCGCGCCTATCCGTCGATTGAGGATCTGGAGCCGGCGAGCATCGAGGATTTCGGGCCGAACAGCGTCCTGCTCGATTTCACCGCCGGCATCGACAATCCGCGCATCGCCTGGCTGGGCCGCAGCCTGCGCGAGGAATCGGGCGCCGCCGCCACTGTGCGGTCGATCGCCGAAGTGCCGCCGCGGTCGCTGCTGTCGCGGCTGACCGACCATTATCTGCAGATCATCGCCAATCGCGCGCCGGTCGGCTTCGAGGCGGAGTTCGTCAACAAAGACGGGCTGCAGACGCTGTATCGCGGCATTTTGATGCCGTTTTCGTCCGACAATGACAGCATCGATTTCGTCTATGGCGTGATCAACTGGAAGCATATCGCCGCCGACGCGATGACCGAGGCGCTGTCGCGCGAAATCCATGACGCGCTGAAGGCCGCGCCGCGCGGCCCGGCGACCGCCCCGGTCTGGGCCGACGGCCCCCATGCCGCGCCCAGCTTTGCCGGGCTGACCGGCGAGGACGAGGCCAGCGGCGATGCGCCCGCGCCCGTGGCCGGCGACCGGCTGTGGGACTGGCTGGCCTCGGCACGCGAAAGCGCCGATCAGGCCCGCAGCGCGCAGGCCCGGGCGCATGGCGCGCTCTATGCAGCGCTTGGCCGCGCCTATGATTTCGCGCTGGCGGCCGAAGATCATGCCGAAGACTATCAGGCGCTGCTGGCCGAAGAAGGGCTGACCGTGCAAGCGCGCGCGCCGATGACGCCAGTGGTCAAGCTGGTCTTCGGCGCGGATTACGACAAGACGCGGCTGACCGAATATGCCGCCGTGCTCACCCATGCCCGGCGCCTCGACCTGCAGACCGGCGAGCTGCCGGCATGGATCGAACGCTTTGCCGGCGGGCTAAAGGGCGTGGTGGCGGCGGAACGCGCGCTGCGCGCCGGCCGGCCCGACCGCGACCGCCAGTCGCGGGCGCGGGCGGCGCTGCGCCAGACCGCGCCGCGCGCCGTGGTGGAGATGGAAACCGGCGAGGCGGAGTTCGTGCTGCTCGTCGGCCGGCGGCTCGGCCCCGGCCAGCTGGGGATTGTCGGCACGCTTGCCGATGCCGCAATGGTCGACCGCGCGGTGATCAAGACAGCGGATAACGGCAAATAAACGCCCGTTTTCCGTAACGACCGGGGTTGAGAAGCGCCGCCAAGCGGCGCATAGCGACCGGACCCAAGCGCCCGCATCCGACGGGCGCGCGAACCGCAGGCGGAGACCTATGGCGACGGCCACGCGCACCCGGCAGGACACGCCGGATCAACAGCTTATCGATTCGATTTCCCATGCCCTGCTCAGCCGCGCCTTGCCCGGCGAGCTGGACGGCTTTGACGCCGAGGCATGCAGCGCGGCCGCCGCGTTCATCGCCCGCGCCGCCGATTGCCGCCGCCCCGGCGAGCCGGTGATCGAGCTGGAATCCATTGCCGGGCCGCACCGCTTCATGCGGCTGGCGATCGTCAATGACGACATGCCGTTCCTGGTGGATTCGGTCGCAGCGACGGTCAGCGCGCATAATCTGGCGGTCGACCGGCTGCTCCACCCGGTCGTCGCGGTGCGCCGCGATGCCGAGGGTGTGGCGACCGAGATCCGCCCGACCGCCGACAGCGGCGAGCGGCGGGAATCGATCATCTATATGGAACTGGAGCGCGCCGATGCGCGCCAGCGCCGGGCGCTGCTCGACGAACTCGCCGCCGTGCTCGCCAATGTCCGCGCCGCCGTCGATGACTGGCCGCTGCTCAAAAAAGCGATGCGCGCCGATGCCGACCGGCTGCCCGATGGCGAGGGCGCGGAGCTGCTGCGCTGGTTCCTTGCCGATCATTTCACCCTGCTCGGCCATGAACGGCGCGACCGCGATCTGGCCCGCCACGACGCGCTCGGCCTGTCCCGGTCCGACCGGCAGGATCTGCTGACCAAGGGTTCGATCGAGCGGGCCATCGCCCATTTCGAACAGGGCGGCGAAGCGCCGCTGCTGATCAAATCCAATCTGATCTCGACCGTGCATCGCCGCGCGCCGCTCGACCTGCTGCTGGTGCCCGAACGCGAGGACGGGCGGATCAGCGGCCTGTCGATCCATGCCGGGCTGTGGACGTCGAGCGCGCTCGCCAGCGCGCCGGGCAAGATCCCGGTGCTGCGCGCGCGCCTTGCCCGGTTGCAGGAACGGCACGGCTTTGATCCCGCCGGCCATGCCGGCAAGGCGCTCGCCCATGCGTTCAATGCGCTGCCGCACGATCTGCTGACCGCCTTTCTGCCGGCAGAGCTGGAAACGCTCGCGCTTACCTTCATGTCGCTGGCCGACCGGCCGCGCCCCAAGCTGGTGATGATCCGCAGCGCGCTGGCGCGGCATATCTTCGCCTTTGTCTGGCTGCCGCGCGACGATCTGACGACGGCGCGCCGCGTCGCCATCGGCCGGATGCTGGCCGAGGAATCGCGCGCGACGATCCTGAACTGGGGCGTCGCGCTGGAAAGCGGCGATCTGGCGCTCATCCGCTACACGCTCGACATTCGTGATGGCGGCAAGCTGCCCGATGTCGAGGCGCTCGATCAGCGGATCAGCGACATGGTGCGCAACTGGGCACCCGCGATCGAGGCGGTGCTCGCAGAGCTTGGCGATCCCGGCCGGGCGGCACGGCTCCGGCTGCGCTATGCCCATGCCTTCCCGCCGCATTACCGCGCCCGCTATGCCCCGGCAGAAGCGGCGCGCGACATTCTGCGGCTGTCGGCTCTGGCCGGCGAGGCGCGCGACGTGCGCCTGCACCGCATGGCGCATGACGGCGATGGCCAGCTGCGGCTCAAAATCTTCAATGTCGGCGGCAGCGTCGCGCTGTCGGACGCGGTGCCGGCGCTGGAGAATTTCGGCTTCAAGGTGATCGAGGAACTACCGGCAACGCTCGACGACGGGCTGGGCCGCGTCCATGACTTCCTGCTGGAGGTCGAGGAAGGGGCCGCCGAAGCGCTGCTCGCCCGCGCCGACCAGATCGAACCGGCCATCGCCGCCGTGCTGTCGGGCGCGGCGGAAAACGACGCCTTCAACCGGCTGATCGTGTCCAACGGCATGGCCCCGCGCGCGGTGGTGCTGTTCCGCGCCTGGTTCCGCTATCTGCGCCAGACCGGCCTGTCCTATGGGCTGGCGACGGTCGTCGACGCGCTGCGCCGCGCGCCCGATGTCGCCGAAGGCATCACCGCGCTGTTCGACGCCCGTCACGATCCCGCCCGTCAGGGCGATGCCGCAGCGGCCGACGCCGCGGCCGACGCGGCAGCCGCGATGATCGAGGCCGGGCTGGCCAAGGTGGCGGCGGCCGATGACGACCGCATCCTGCGCCATCTGCGCGGCGTGGTGGCCGCGACGCTGCGCACCAACGCCTTTGCGCCCGCCGCGGCCGAGGCGCTGGCGTTCAAGCTTGATTCCGCACAGGTGCCGGGCCTGCCCGCGCCGCGCCCGTGGCGCGAAATCTGGGTCTATTCCCCGCGCGTCGAGGGCATTCACCTGCGCGCCGGCCCGGTCGCGCGCGGCGGCCTGCGCTGGTCCGACCGGCGCGACGATTTCCGCACCGAGATTCTGGGCCTGATGAAGGCGCAGCGGGTGAAGAATGCCGTGATCGTGCCGACCGGGGCCAAGGGCGGCTTTTTCCCCAAGCAGCTGCCGGCACCGTCCAACCGCGATGCCTGGCTGGCCGAAGGCACCGAAAGCTACCGCATCTTCATCCGCACCCTGCTGTCGATTACCGACAATATCGTGCAGGGCGAGGTGCGCCACCCCGATGCGGTGGTGCCCCGCGACGGGGCCGACCCCTATTTCGTCGTCGCCGCCGACAAGGGCACGGCGACATTTTCCGATGTCGCCAACGCCATCGCGCTCGAACGCGGTTTCTGGCTGGGCGATGCCTTCGCCTCGGGCGGGTCGCAGGGCTATGACCACAAGGCGATGGGCATCACCGCCAAGGGCGGCTGGGTGTCGGTGCAGCGGCATTTTGCCGAAATGGGCGTCGATGTGCAGACGCAGAGCATCCGCGTCGCCGGCTGCGGCGACATGTCGGGCGACGTGTTCGGCAACGGGATGCTGCTGTCCAAGGCGATCAAGCTGGTCGCGGCGTTCGACCATCGCCACATCTTCATCGATCCCGATCCCGATCCGGCGACGAGCTGGGCGGAGCGCGAACGGCTGTTCGCCCTGCCCCGGTCGAGCTGGGCCGATTATGACGAAAAGCTGATCTCGAGCGGCGGCGGCGTGTTTGCGCGCACCGCCAAGACGATCACCCTGTCGGCCGAGGCGCAGGCGGCACTGGGCCTCAGCGAGGCGCAGTGGGAGCCGGCGGCGCTCATTTCCGCGATCCTCAAATCCCCGGTCGACCTGATCTGGTTCGGCGGCATCGGCACCTATCTGAAGGCGCGCGCTGAATCGAACAGCGAGGTCGGCGATCCGGGCAATGACGCGCTGCGCGTCAATGCCGAGGATGTGCGCGCGCGCGTGATCGGCGAAGGGGCCAATCTGGGCGTCACCCAGGCGGCGCGCATCGCCTTTTCGGCGCTGGGCGGGCGGATCAACACCGACTTCATCGACAACTCGGCCGGGGTCGATTGTTCGGACAATGAGGTCAACATCAAGATCGCGCTCAACCGCGAAATGACCGAAGGCCGGCTGGCGTTCGACGACCGCAACGCGTTGCTCGCGCGGATGACCGACGATGTCGCCGAGCTGGTGCTCAACGACAATCGCCAGCAGACGCTGGCGCTGTCGATTGCGGAGACCGGCGGCGCGGACCGGCTGCCGTCCTACATCCGGCTCATCGAGACATTCGAAGCGACCGGACGGCTCGACCGCGCGGTCGAAGGGCTGGCCGCCAATGACGAGCTGCTGCGCCGCGCGCAGGAAGGCCGGGGGCTGACCCGGCCCGAACTGGCGGTGCTGCTGTCGACGGCCAAGCTCGCGCTGCAGGATGCGATCGAGCATACCACGCTGGGCCAGGATCCGACGCTGGACAGCGATCTGCTCGCCGCCTTCCCGGCCGAAATGCGCGAGCGTTTCCCCGCCGCCATCGGCCAGCATCAGCTGCGCAGCGAGATTCTGGCGACCAAGATCGCCAACCGCATCGTCAACCGGCTGGGCATGATCCATCCGTTCGAACTGGCCGAGGAAGAAGGCGCCGCGCTGGGCGACATCGCCGCCGCCTTTGTGGCTGCCGAACGGCTGTTCGGCCTGCCCGCGCTGTGGGCCGATATCGACGCCGCACCGATGGCCGAGGCCAGCCGCCTCGCGCTGCTCGACGCGGTCGCCGGCGGCGTCCGGCTGCAAATGGCCGATCTGCTGCGCGCCCATGATCCGGGGGCGCAGCCGGGCACGCTGGTCGCGCGGCTCCAGCCCGGCATTGCCCGGCTGGGCGCGGATGTCGAAGCGCTGCTGGAGGAAGAGGCGCAAGCGGCATCGCAGACGCTCGTCAACCGGCTGACCGCGACCGGTGCGCCGGTCGAGATCGTCCGCCGCGTCGCCCGGCTGCACGACATGGACGGGGCAATCGGCCTCGCCGCACTGGGTGCTGCAACCGGCACCGACGAGATCGTGCTCACCCGCGCTTTCACCCATCTGGGCGAGGCGCTGGGGCTGGACTGGGCGCAGGCGACGGCCAACCGGCTCAGCCCGACCGATCCGTGGGAAAGGCTGCTTGCCTCGGGCCTCGCCCGCGATTTCCAGCAGATGCGGCTGGATTTCCTCGCCCGCGCGCCGGCCGGCGATCCGCAGGCGCGGGTCGCGGCATGGCTCGACCAGCAGGCGCAGCGCGTCACCCAGTTCCGCGAACTGGTCCGCCGCGCCCGTGCCACCGCCGCGCCCAACTCGGCGATGCTCGCCCAGATTGCGGGTCAGGCGCGGGTGCTGCTCGGCCGCTGACCGCGACGCCGGCCCGCTTCATCCCCCCGGCCTTGCGCGCGGCGATTGCCCGCGCAAGGCCGGGGCATGAGGCATAGGTCGGGGGCCGGACGCATAACGGCCGGTAGGGAAAAGGACAGCGGCGATCACTGAGGCTCATTCGCGCGCAAGGCTGAAGCGCTGGCTGGCAATCGCCGCCGCGGTGTTGCTGCTTGCCGCCTGGCTGTTGCTGTCGACCGCGCCCGCGGCGCCGGGCCGCGCCGCCCCCTCCCCGCAGGACGTTTCTGCCGGCCGCGCCGCCATCGCCGCGCTGAAGGCGGCGCGCGGCACCGACAACGGCATGGTGATGATCGACAATGCGATGCTGGCGGGCATCGCCGCGCTAGCGGGCGATGCCAGCGGGCGACGCCATGTCGATCTGAAAATCGTCGGCGGGCGGGTGCAGGCGGTTGCCAGCGTGCCGCTGCCGCTGGGCCTGTGGGTCAATATCCGCGCATCGGCGCTGCCGAGCGCGCAGGGTTTTCCGCCGGTCGATGCCCGGATCGGGCGGCTGCCGCTACCGCGCGCGCTCAGCCGGGCGGCGATCCGCGCGGCGCTGTGGCTGGGCCGGCGGCGGGGTGCCGATCTGCCGCCGCTCGACCGGCTGGTGCAGCGGGTGGAGATTGGCGACGGCGCATTGGTCGCGCGGGTCAGCCTGCCGCCGCGCACCGGCCTGATCGACACGGCGCTCAAGGCCGGGGGAAGCGGCTTCGACACTGCCGATGCGGCGCGGCGCTATTGCGCGCTGATCGCCGCCGACCGTGCGGCCGGGGCCGGCGCCCCGCCCCGGCTGGCCGATCAGATCCGGCGGCTGTTCGCCGATCCGCTGGCGACGCGCGATGCTCATCGCGCACGGCTGGCGGCGCTGGCGCTGCGCGCGGTGCCCGAACGCGGCGACGATCTGCTGCCCGAACTTGCCGCCGCCGCGCGGCGCAGCTGCCCAGCGGGCTTCAGCGGATCAAGGTTGGCCGATCCGGTGCTTGGCGGGCGGACCGATCTGGCGAAGCATTGGGCGCTGTCGGCGGCGCTGACCGCCGCCTTCGGCCGCGATGCCGCACGGGCGATCGGCCAGTGGAAGGAGCTGGCGGACAGCCTGCCGAGCGGATCGGGGTTCAGCTTTGTCGATCTCGCCGCCGACCGGTCGGGCATGCACGCCGCCGAGGCGCTGGGCAATCCGGCGCGCGCCGCCGAGGCCGCCGCCCTGCTCGCCCGCGCCGATGACGAGCTGTTGCTGCCGGCAGCACTGGCCCGCGCGCCCGAGGGGCTGAGCGAGGCACAGTTCCTCGCCCGCTTCGGCTCGACCGAAAGCGCACGCTTCAATGCCGCCGCGCGCACCATCGACGCCGCCCTGCCGCTCGCCCCGGCGGGCCTGGCGCGCTGATCGCCGGGCTGGACTGGCGGGCAACGATTCTGGCCGGACAAAAAGAAAGGCCGCCCGAAGGCGGCCTTTCGCAACTTTCGCCGGGACGGCGCGGCTCAGGCCGCTTCGTCTTCCAGCTCGCCGCCCTGGACCGGACCGGAATCCTGACCCTTGGCCGACACGTCACGGTCGACAAACTCGATGATCGCCATCGGAGCGGCGTCCGACGCGCGGATACCGGCCTTGACGATGCGGGTATAGCCGCCATTACGGTCGGCATAGCGCGGCGCCAGCACGTCAAACAGCTTCTTCAGCTGGGTGTCGTCGAGCAGCCGGGCATGGGCGAGACGCCGATTGGCGAGGCCGCCCTTCTTGGCCAGCGTCACCAGCTTTTCGACATAGGGGCGAAGTTCCTTCGCCTTGGCGACAGTGGTGATGATCTGCTCATGCTTGATCAGCGCGGCAGACTGGTTGCGGAACAGGGCGGTACGATGGGATGCGGTCCGCTGAAGCTTGCGGCCGCCAACGCGATGGCGCATGTCACACTCCGTTTGTCAGGGGGCCGTGCGAGGTACCCCAAGCCGGGCAGCGCCGACATGGCGCAGCCGAAGTGCGGGCCTAGAGCCAAAAACCGCACCGGAGTCAAGCCCGGCGACCGGGCGGCGGATCAGGCCTTGCCCTCGCGCGCGGCCGCGATGGCGCGTTCCGCCTGCCCCTCGATGCGCTTGATCAGCTGGGCCAGCTCGTCGAGCTTTTGCAGCGTGGTGCCATAGCGGCTGAGGATATAGGCATCGCCGGTCAGTTCGTCGCCCAGCGCCTCGACGATGCGGATCGCATAGCCGAACTCGACCGACAGGTCGCGCGCCCGCTCGCGCCGTTCGACCGGCTGGGCGGCGGCCATCGCCAGGCTCGCGCCCTCCGCCCCGCCCATCCTCAGGCTGCGCTGGATCGAATCGATCCGCGCCTGATGGCCGGCGGTGTTCGTCACGCGCCGCATCATGTCGGCCACCAGCACCCGGCCGTCGAACTTGATCCCGGCGCGGTGGCCGATCTGCCAGATCACCAGCCCGCCGACCTGAATGTCGCCGCGCACCAGCACCAGCTCGGCATCGCGCGGCGGCAGCACCTTGCCCTCGACCATCGCCCCGGTGCTCGACACGTCGCGGATGAACACGTCGAACCGTTTGTCGCCATAATGGAGCACGGCGGACAGCATCGCGTTGCTGCGCGGATCGCGCGGGACGAGTCCGGACGCACCCGGCCCAGACGCGCCCGGCCCAGACGCACCCGGTGCCGACGGCTCATCACTGGCCAACAGGGGGGTTTGCTGCACCATCGCCGATCAGCCCTAGCGCAAGGAGATTGCCAAATGCTTTGCGCGCGCCCCCGAAACACCGCTAGACCGCAGGAAATGACAAGCGGGGCACGCCACCCACGCAACGAACGGAAACCGGGGGATCATCCAATGCGCCTGCCCAGCCTGACCAGCCTGTCGATGCTCGCCCTCGCCCCGCTTGCCGCGCTGCCGGCATCCGCTGCGCCCGCCGCCCCCGCCACCCCCACCACCCCTGCCGCACCTTCGGCGGCGATCGCGCAGGGCGATCTGGTGATCCATGCCGGCGCGCTGCTCGACCGGCCGGGCCGCCCGGCGCGCGGCCCGTCGACGATCATCGTCCGCGCCGGGCGGATCGCCGCGGTGCTCGACGGGCTGGTTCCCCCGCCCGCCGGCACGCAGCTGATCGACCTGTCGGCCCGCCATGTGCTGCCCGGCCTGATCGACAGCCATGTCCATCTCGGCTCCGACCGGGCGGGCAATGAAGGGCTGCTGGCCGGCTTTACCGAAAATCGCGAGCTGGCCGGGCTGGAGGCGCTGTGGAATGCGCGCAAGACGGTCGCCGCCGGCTTC
The DNA here is from genome assembly GCF_059803575.1 of Sphingomonas sp. URJC2. NCBI lineage: Bacteria > Pseudomonadati > Pseudomonadota > Alphaproteobacteria > Sphingomonadales > Sphingomonadaceae > Sphingomonas > Sphingomonas sp. URJC2. Next base: position 158,241 of record NZ_JAPFGX010000002.1, on the reverse strand, counting down.
ACCACCGTGCGCAATCTGGGCGATGCGGGGGCGACGCTTGCCCTGCGCGAGGCGATTGCCCGCGGCTGGGTGGACGGGCCGCGCATCGTCGATGCCGGGGCGTCGATCTCGGCCACGGCCGGCCATATGGACGACCGGCTGGGCGTGCGCGACGAGTTTGCCGAACATATGCCGCACGGCCATCTGTGCGACGGCGCGGAGGATTGCCGCCGCGCGGTGCGCCAGCAGGTCGGGCGCGGGGCCGATGTCATCAAGATCGCGACCACCGGCGGCGTCAACAGCCGCATCGGCGCGGGGCTGGGCGCGCAATTGTTCGACGACGAGGTCAAGGCGCTGATCGACACCGCCCATCTTTACGGCAAGAAGGTCGCCGTCCACGCCCATGGCAATGACGGCATCCTGCTCGCGCTGCGCCACGGCGCGGATTCGATCGAACATGGCACGATGCTTGACGACCAGACGGTCGCGCTGATGCGCAAGACCGGGGCCTATTATGTGCCCACTTTGTCGACGGTGAACGGCTATATCGAGCGGCTGGCCGCCAATCCCGGCGCCTATTCGCCCGAGGTGCGCGCCAAGATCGAATGGCGGATCGGCATCACCGGCAAGTCGCTGGAAAAGGCGGTGCCGGCCGGGGTCAGGATCGCGTTCGGCACCGATGCCGGCGTGTCCAAACATGGCCGCAACGCCGACGAGTTCGAGCTGATGGTCAAGCATGGCATGACGCCGATGGCGGCAATCGAGGCGGCGACCGTCAACGCCGCCGATCTGCTCGGCCTGTCGGCGGAAATCGGCACCATCGAGCCGGGCAAGAGCGCCGATCTGGTCGCCGTCGATGGCGATCCGGTGGCCGATGTGAAGCGGCTGAAAGCGGTCGGCTTTGTCATGCGCGCGGGAAAAGTGCTCAAGGGCAGCTGATCCCGCCCCAGATTGGCGAAATATTCGCCGATCCTTGGGAATATTTGCCGCATCAGATCAGGTCGCGCGCGCGGCAAAACAGGGTTATCGAGGAAATCCAGTCACTTAAAAATCTGGCACGGGCTTTGCAAAACATCTGGCAAGCCGGCGGATCAGCCGCCGGCTGCCAGATTTGAACAGCCAGACAGGAGCCAGACCGATGACCTTCACCACCGACCTCGCCAACCGCGCCGCCGCCCTTGCCGCCGCGCTCGCCATCGCTGCCCTGACCCTCATCGCAGCCGTCGGCCCGGCGACCCCGATGGGCCTGACCATCTGACCCCGCACCGCCAGACCATCGCCAGACCACCGCCGGACCAAGGATCACCGCCATGCGCTTCACCCCCGATCTTGCCAATCGCGTCGCCGCACTTGCCGCCGCGCTCGCCATCGCCACCCTGACCCTGATCGCGGCGGTCGGCCCGGCCACCCCGGTCGGCCTGACGATCTGACCGCACGATATGCCGACCGACCCGAGCGCCGCCGTGCATGTGACCGACAGGGCCGCAGCCGAAGCCGGGCTGGCGCTTCACGGCATCGGCAAAAAATATGGCCGGCGCGTCGTGCTCGATGCGGTCAGCCACGCTTTCGCCCCCGGCCTGACGCTGCTCACCGGCCCGAGCGGGGCCGGCAAGTCGACGCTGCTGCGGCTGATCGCAACCGCCGAGCGGCCGAGCCGGGGCCATATCAGCTGGCAGGGCGCGCAGCTTGGCGGCGGCCTGCTGTCCGGCGGAGCGCGGGCGCTCAGCGCCTATCGCCGCACGCTCGGCTATGCCCCGCAGGCGGTCGACCTGCCCGACGATCTGACGGCGCGCGCCTTTATCGGCTTCATCGCCGCGCAAAAGGGGCTGGACGGCCAAGCGGCGGACGCCCAGTTCCTCGCCCTTGCCGATGCGGTCGGCCTTTATGCCGATGCCGGGCGGCTGATCGCCACCTATTCGGGGGGCATGCGGCGGCGGCTGGTGTTCATCCAGGCGCTGCTCGGCGCGCCGCGCGTGATCGCGCTCGATGAACCCACGGCCGAGCTGGACGCCGAAAGCGCGGGGCGCGTCGCCGCGCTGATCCGCGCGCGGGCGGCGAGCGCGACCATCGTCATGACCACCCATCTGGCGGCCGAACTGGCCGCCGATGCCGCCGCGACGCTGCGGGTCGAGGGCGGCACGGTGATGCCCGCATGATCGCCGCCCATCCGCACGCGCAGGCGGGGCTGGCCGCATGGCGTGCCGCGCTCGCCCGCTATGCCCGCAGCCCCGGACTGTGGATCCTGATGCTGATCGCGCCCATCGGCGCGCGCTTCATGATCCCGACCGGCGATACCGGTAACATCACCATCGCCATCGGCAAGCAGCTGCCGGTGCTGACCGCGCCGGTGATCGGCGTGTGCCTGGGCATCACCGTGTCGACGCTGTTGCTGCCGCTTGCCTATATCTATCTGCGATCGAACACCAATCGCCGCCAGCCCTGGCAGATTCTGGACGTGATGCCGGGAACGCGGGTCGCGCGGACGCTCGGCCGGTTCGGTGCGGATCTCGCCGTGCTGGCGCTGCTGCTCGCGGTGCTCAACGCCGCCGGGCTGTTTCTGGCGCAGATCATCCTGCCGGACGGGCTGGGCGGACTGGCGGGGGCCGCGCAGCTGAGCTTTGCGCTGTGGCTGATCGTTGCGCCCGCGCTCGCCGGGCTGGCGGCGATCCGCGCACTGCTGGCGGCGGTGCCGGTGCTGCGCGGCGCGGGGGGCGATATCGTCTTTTTCATCCTGTGGATGACCAGCCTTGTCCTGCCGGCCGCAGCCAGCGACACGCGCGGCTTTGCCGCCCCCATCTATGATTTTCCGGGCTTTACCCGCCCGTTGCTGCACGGCACCGATCCGGGCAACGTCGATCTTCAGATCGGTGCGGCAACCGTAGCGCCCGGCCGCCGCCCGGTCGATGCGATGGCCGGGCTGATGTCGCCCGGCTATCCCGCCGCGCGCGCGGCCTGGGTGGGCATTGCGCTGCTGATCGCGCTGTTCGCCGGGCTGGTCGAGCGCCCCCACCGCGCCCGCCGCCCCGGCATCGGCACACGCCTCGCGGCGCGGATCGGCACAAGGCAGCTGCCGGCCGTCGGCCCCGAACGGCCCGCCGGCCCGGCGCGGATCGTGCCGCTGGCGCAGATTGTCAGCGAAGCGCGGCTGATCGCCGCCGCGCCGGTGTTCGTGCCGCTGCTGCTCGCCATTGCGGCCGGCGGGCTGTTGATGGGCATGGCCGCGCAGACCGAACAGGCGGCGCTGCTGCTGCTCGTGTTCGGGGTGTCGGCACAGGCCGGGCGGATGGAGGGACGCGGGCTTGCACACCTGATTGCCACCGCCCCGGCCGGGCGCTGGCCCCGGCGGCTGGCGCTGGTTGCCGCGGCCGGCGCGCTGATGACGGCGATGCTTGCCCCGGCCGCGCTGGCCATGGCCGATCCGGCCCGGCTGATGACCGGCATCGCGCTGGCAGCGGGGCTGGCGGCGGCGGCGACCGGGCTGGCGATGATCAGCCGTTCGGCCTTCGCCCCCCGGCTGATCCTGCTCATCATCTGGTACGGCTATGTGGCCGCCTGACCGCGCCCAGCCCCGATCAGCGGGCGAGCGCCTGTTTGACCAGCGGGGCGATGCGGGTCGTCACCCGTTCGATCCCGGCGGCGGTCGGGTGGATGCGGTCGGCCTGCATCAGCTTTTCATCGGTCACGACGCCGTCGAGAAAAAACGGATAGAGCGGCACCCGATATTCCCTGGCCAGCTGCGGATAGATGGGGTTGAACGCGGCGACATAGTCCGGCCCCATATTGGGCGCGGCGACCATGCCGGTCAGCATCGCCGGGATCGCGCGGCGCTTCAGCTCGTCAAGGATCGCGGTCAGATTAATGCGGGTGTCATCGGGGCTGAGACCGCGCAGCATGTCGTTGCCGCCCAGCCCGACAATCACCAGATCGGGCCGGCGCGGCAGCCCGTCGAGCACGAACGCCAGCCGCTGCCGCCCGGCGGCGCTGGTGTCGCCCGACACCCCGGCATTGTGGACGACCGCCTTCACCCCCGCCCCGGCCAGCGCCGCCTGCAACCGGGCCGGAAAGCTTTCGGTCTGGGCGACGCCATAGCCGGCATAAAGGCTGTCGCCGAACGCGACGACCAGCCGCGCATCGGCGGGGATCGCCGCCGGCGCTGCGCCGGGTCCGGCCCCGGCCATCGCTGGCTGCGCCGCGACCGCCGCATTGCCGGGCTGCGCGCCGCTGTCGGGCGCGGCCGAACATGCGGCCAGCCATTGGAGGATGGCGAGCGAGACCCCATTAAGGAACAGGCGCGGGCGGCGCGCGGGACGGGAAGGCTTCATGACCGAACATATCGCAATCACGGCGCGCAATGTCACCCTCACCCTTGGCCGGACCGAGATCCTGCGCGGCGTGAACCTTGAGGTGGCCGACGGCCAGAGCCTTGCCATTCTCGGCCCGTCCGGATCGGGCAAATCCTCGCTGATGGCGATCCTGTCCGGGCTGGAACGCGCGAGCAGCGGCGAGGTGCGCGTGGCCGGCGTCGATTTCTCCGCCCTTGATGAAGACGGGCTGGCGCGGGCGCGGCGCGGGCGGATCGGCATCGTGCTGCAAAGCTTCCATCTGCTGCCGACGATGACCGCGCTCGAAAATGTCGCCACCCCGCTCGAACTCGCCGGGCGCGCCGATGCCTTTGCACGCGCGGCGGAGGAACTGGCGGCGGTCGGGCTGGGGCACCGGCTCGATCATTATCCCGCCCAGCTGTCGGGCGGCGAGCAGCAGCGCGTCGCGATTGCGCGCGCCGTGGCCCCGGGGCCGCGCATCCTGTTCGCCGACGAACCGACCGGCAATCTCGATGGCCGCACCAGCGATGCGATTGTCGATCTGCTGTTCACCCGCCGCCGCGCCGCCGGGGCGACCTTGGTGATGATCACCCATGACCGGGCGCTGGCCGAACGCTGCGACCGCGTGGTCGAGATGCGCGACGGGCTGATCGCCAGCGACCGGCCGGCCGAACAGCGGCCAGCGGCATGACCGGGGCCGCAACCGGCGGGGCCGGCTGGGGCGCGTTGCTGGCGGTCGCGCAGCGCGATCTGGTCGGGCGGCTGCGCGGCCTGAGGCTGCTGGCCATCTGCCTGCTGCTCGGCGTGACGACGCTGGCGGCGATCGGCAGCCTGACCGCCGCGATCAGCGGCGAACTGGCGGCGCGCGGCCAGACGATCCTGGGCGGCGATTATGAAGTCGCGATCAGCCAGCGGCGCGCCACCCCTGCCGAACGCGCGGCCATCGCCGCGACCGGCCGGATCAGCGAGACGGTGCGCACCCGCGCCATGGCGCGGCGCGGCGACCGGGCGGTGCTGACCGAACTCAAGGGCGTGGACAGCGCCTATCCGCTTTACGGGGCGGTGGCGGGCGCATCGCTGGCCGGGCTGGCGGCGGACGAGCTGGTGGTCGACCGCGCCTTTGCCGCGCGGCTGGGCGTGCGGCCGGGGGACCGGGTGCGCTACGGCACCGCCGATTTCCGCATCCGCGCGGTGATGGCGGACGAACCCGACCGGGTTGGCGAGGGCTTCACCCTCGGCCCGGTCGCGCTCGCCTCGCTCGCCGGGATCGACCGCACTGGCCTGTTGCAGCCGGGCGCGCTCTACACGACCAAATACCGGGTGCGCATGGCCGGCGGCGAACCCGCCGAGGCCGTCAAGAAGCTACAGGCACGATTCCCCGCCGCCAGCTGGACGCTTAAAGACCGCGACAATGCCGCGCCGGGGGCCAACCGCTTCATCGCCCGCATGGGCCAGTTCCTGTCGCTGATCGGGCTGGCGGCGCTGGTGATCGCCGGCATCGGCGTCAGCAACGGCGTCGGTTCCTATCTTGCGTCCAAGCGCGCGGGGATCGCGACCTTGAAGGTGCTGGGCGCGACATCGGCCGATATCGCCCGCATCTATCTGATGCAGATCGGCATGGTCGCCCTGGGCGCGATTGCCGCCGGGCTGGTGCTGGGCGCGCTGCTGCCGGCGCTGATCGTGCGGCTGGCGGGCGATGTGCTGCCGGTCGCGCCGGGCTTTCGCCTCTATCCCGTGCCGCTCGCCACGGCGGCGGCTTATGGCCTGCTGATCGCATTTGCCTTTGCGCTGCCACCGCTCGCGCGTGCGCGCAGCCTGCCCGCCGCGGCCCTGTTCCGCGCGCTGGTCGGCGCGCCGGGCCGCATCGACCGGCGCACGCTGCTGCTGGTCGCGGGGGCGGCGCTGCTGGTGCTGCTGATCGCGCTGGTGCAGGCGCGTGACCCGCTGTTCGCCGGGATCGTGCTCGGCGCGGTCGCGGCCGTGCTGCTGCTGCTCGCCGGGCTGGGGGTGGCGATCAGGCGCACCGCCCGCGCCCTGCCCCGGCCGCGCCGGCCCTTGTGGCGGCTGGCGATCGCCAATCTCCACCGCCCCGGCGCGCAGACCGCGGCTCTGGTCGTGGCGCTCGGCCTCGCGCTCACCCTGTTCGTCACTTTGGCGGCGATCCAGACCAGCCTTGATGCCGAAATCCGCCGCACCGTCCCGGCGCGCGCGCCGGCGCTGTTCGTGCTCGACATCCCCTCGGGCGAGGCCGCGCGCTTCAGCGCTGCGGCAACCGCCGCCGCGCCGGGGGCAGAGCTGAACATCGTCCCCGCGCTGCGCGGCACGATCACCGGCTATGGCAGCATCCGGGTCGCGAACCTCAAATCGCTGCCCGACGGGGCATGGTTCCTGCGCGGCGAACGCGGCGTGACCTATAGCGAGGGCGTGCCCGAAGGGTCCGAACTCGTCGCCGGGCGCTGGTGGCCCCGCGGCTATGCCGGGCCGCCGCTCGTCTCGCTCGATGCCGAGGCGGCGCGCATCCTCGACCTCAAGGTCGGCGACACGCTGACCGTCAGCGTGCTTGGCCGCGAGATTCCGGCGCGCATCGCCTCGCTGCGCAAGGTCAACTGGGACACGCTCGGCTTCAACTATATCATGGTGTTTTCACCCAACACCCTCGCCTTAGCACCGCACAGCCTGACCGCGACTGTCGAGATCGACCGCGCCCGCGCCGCGCCGGATGCGGCGGCGCGGGTGACGCGCGCGGTGCTCGATGCCTTCCCGTCCGCCTCGGTCATCGAAACCGGCGAGGTGATCGGCCAGGTCCGCACGCTGCTCGATCAGATGGCGACCGCGATCCTGATCGCCGCCAGTGTCACGATCATGGCCGGTATCGCCGTGCTGGTCGGCGCGATCGCCGCCGCCCGGCAGGCGCGCAGCTATGACGCCGTGATCCTGAAGACGCTGGGCGGCACGCGCGGCCAGATCCTGGCGGCGCAGGCGGCCGAATATGGCCTGCTGGCGCTGCTGCTGGCGGCGCTGGCGCTCGCGCTCGGGCTGGGCGCGGGCTGGTATGTGATGCGTCAGGTGTTCGATTTCGGCTTTGCGCCCGACTGGACCGTCGTCATCGGCACCCTCGTCACCGGGGCGGTGGTGACGCTCGGCATCGGCCTTGCCGGGTCGCTGCCGCTGATGTCGGTGCGCCCGGCGCGCGCACTCCGGAGTCTCTAGGTCATGACCGCCACCCTGCCCCCCGGCCCGGCACCCGCGCCCGCTGTCACCGTCTGGTATGATGGCGCCTGTCCGCTGTGCCAGCGCGAGATCGCGGCGATGCGGCGGCTCGACCGGCGCGGGGCGATCAGCTTCATCGATGTCGCGGCGGATGCCGATCCCGGCTGCCCGATCGACCGGGCGGAACTGCTCGCCCGCTTCCACGCCGCCGAGAATGGCCGGATCCTGTCGGGCGCGGCGGCGTTCGCCGCGATGTGGCGGGCGATCCCGCTGCTGCGGCCGCTGGGCCTGGCCGCGCGCAACCGGCTGGTGCTGGCGCTGCTTGAGGCCAGCTACCGCGCATTTCTGCGCATCCGCCCCCGGCTGCAAAGGCTGGCGGGCAAAAGATGAGGAGAGCGACGATGACCGATGACGACAAGACGCTGGGCCGCAAAATGGCGGTCGCCGCCGCCATCGGCGCAGTGATTGCGATCCCGGTGCCCTTTGTCGGCCCGCTGTTCGGCGCGGCGGCCGGGGCCGGCTATGCCTGGTGGAAGGGCCGGCGGCGGGCCTGACCGCACGGCCGCATGAAAAAAGGGGGCACCCGGCGGATGCCCCCCTGTTTCGGTCAGCCTGTTCCGGACCGGATCAGCGCGCGACGCCCATTTCGTCGAGCAGCCGGGTCGCGCCGTCGACCTTGTCCATCGTCCACAGCATGAAGCGGCTGTCGACATGGATGGTGCGGTTGACCGCCGGGTTGAACATCCAGTCCGCCACCACCCCGTCGAGCGTGCCGTCAAACGCAAGGCCGACAAACTCGCCGCGCGCATTGAGCGTAGACGAACCCGAATTGCCGTTGGTGATGTCGACGGTCGACAGATAATCGACCGGCAGCGTGCCGAGCGACGGGGCGGCATAGCGGCCATAATCCTTGGCGCGGATCAGCTCGAGCATCCGGTCGGGGGCGTCGAACTCGCCCTTGCCGGTGTGCTTGGCGGCGAGCCCCTCGGCGGTGGTGAACGCCGTCCAGGCAAGGCCGTCGCGCGCCTTGCCGGTCACCTTGCCATAAGTGAAGCGCAGCGAGCCATTGGCATCGGGATAAAGCGTCCGCCCCTGGCTGGCCGCATAGGCAAGCCGCCCGGCCATATAGGTCGCACGCGCCTTCTGCATGTCGCCGGCCCGCGCCTTGGCCTTGTCCTCGCCCGCCCGGTCTTCGGCATAGGTTGCAACCGCCAGCCGGATGAACGGATCACTGGACGCCTCGAACGCCGATGCCGGCTGGTCGAGCCAGCCAAGCCGGGTCTTGGTGTCGGCAAGGCCGGTCTGCGCATAGAGCGTGTCGGCAACCGCCGGATAGGCGGCATCGAAGCTCTTGTGACGCTCTTCGGCGGGCAGCTTGCGATATTCGGCCAGCGCATGGTCGAGGATCGCGCGGTCGACCCCGGCATCATAACGGCGCTCGATCGCGGTCAGCCGCTGGACGGTGAAGGCACGGTCGCGGTCCTGAAAGCCCGGCTCGCGCGCGGCATCGGGCTTTTCGCGCTCCTTGGCCCAGCGATAGGCGAGCCGCGCGGCGGCAAACAGCTGCGCGCGGTTGAGCAGGCCGCGCCGCGCATCGGCGAGTTCGGCGGCATTCTGTTCGTCGACCAGCCGGTCAAGCTCGGCAATCGCCGCGCCGAACATCGCCTCGCGCTTCGGATCGGCCTTCACCCAGGCGCGGAACGCCGCTTCGTCGGCCTCTTTCTTGGCGACCAGCCCCATGGCGTCGGCCCCGGCCAGTTCGCCGATATACTTCTTCTTATAGTTGTCGGCCCCCTTCAGGATCGACGCATATTTGATCGTCGCCGCCTCGTTGCCGGCAACCGCGCTCTGGATACGGTCGGAATAATCGTTGAGCAGCCGCTGCTGCAGCGGGGTCAGCGTTTCGAACGCGAACCGCGCCTCGGCCGCCGTGCGGTGGCGGAAGGTGACGCCCGGAAAGCCCGCGACCATGACGAAATCGCCTTCCTCGACGCCCTTGTCGGCGATCTTCAGGAACGCCTTGGGGCGGAAGGGAACATTTTCCTTGGCATAGGGCGCGGACGCGCCGTTCGGCGCGACATAGGCGCGGTAAAAGCCGAAATCGCCGGTGTGGCGCGGCCACATCCAGTTATCGGTCTCGCCACCGAAATTGCCGACCCCGCCCGCCGGGGCATAGACAAGGCGAACATCCTGAATCTCCAGCTGCTGCTGGAGGAAATAGGTCTGGCCGCCGAAATAGGGGCGCACATCGCAGCGGCGCGACGGATGCTGCTCGCACGCCGCGATCAGCGCCTTGCGATTGGCCTCCAGCCGGTCATAGCGCGCGCGGCCGGTAAGCTTGTCCGCGCCCTTGACCATCGCGGCGGTGACGTCGCGCAGATCCTCGATCACATAGATGCGGCTGCCCGGCGCCGCCGGCAGCTCGTCGCCCAGCGTCTTGGCCAGAAACCCGTCGGTCAGATAATCCTGACCGGGCTTGGAGTTATACTGGATCGAGCCATAGACGCAGTGATGGTTGGTCGCGACCAGCCCCTGCGGCGACAGGAATGCCGCCGAACAGCCGCCGAGCGAGGCGATGGCGGTGAGCGGCGGGCGGTTGAGATCGCCAAGCGTCCGCGCATCGAGCGCAAGGCCGGCCTGTTTCAGCTTGTCGGCAATCGCCGGCGTCTGGCCGGGCAGCCACATGCCTTCCTCGGCCATGGCCGCGCTCGCGGCGGTGCCGAGCAGGGCGGCAAGGATCAGTCGGCGCATCTTTATCTCCCCTTTGCGGTGCTTCAATCTGGCTTTGGTGCCGGCGCGCGGCCGGACACATGCCCGGATCGCCTAACCGGCACGGGCCGGGCGTGCAATCACCGGCGCAGGACAGGCCGCTGCATTGTCGTCAGCGGCGGCGCGCCGGGCGCAGGCGCAAAGGTTTCGACGGGCACAAAGCCAAGGCCGCGATACAGGCTCTCATTGCGCGGATTGCTGTTTTCAAGCCAGGCCGGCAGCCCTGCCCGGTCGGCGTCTGCAAGTGTCGCCGCGATCAGCCGCCGGCCCAGCCCTGCGCCGCGCGCCTCCGCCGCCACGCCGACCGCGAACAGATAGAAATGCGGATCGGCCGGCCGGCGGCGGCGCATCGCCCGGTCAACGGCCAGCGCGCGCCCGACCGCGCCCGGCCCGCCCGCCCCGACCAGCCGCGCGACCAGCGCCAGTTCGGCCAGCACCGGCATCGCCTTGGACCCGCCGGGGCCAAGCCACATCGTCCCGCCGCCGCCATCGGCGATCAGGCAAATGCCGCGCGGCAGATAGACATGGCGGCCAAGCGCGGTGAACACCGCCGCGATCGTCTCTGGCGCCCCAAGCGTCCAGCGCGATACCGGATCCTCGGCAAAGGCACCGCCGATCAGCCGCCCGAGCGCGCGCCAGTCCTCCGCCCCGGCCCGGCGGAACGCACCCGAATCACGGGCATCGCTAAAGCCTTCGCCGATTCCGCCGCCGCTCGCCCCCGCACCACCCATCGCGCCCATCCGCTCCCCGAAAGAGCGCGATGCTGGGCCGGCGCGGCGCCTGCGGCAAGCCCCGGCGCGCCGGGCAGTGCCCGGCGCGAGGGTTTCCGACGATTGTTGGAAAATGGTGCCAGAAGAGGACAAACAAGTAAAAAGCAAGTATTTGATAAAATTGCTATATACACATTTCGAAGATTGAAATGCCACTTGTCATGCCCCCAAGTCTGAATTGCTTACAAGATTTGGGTCTCTAAGCACTGTTTCAGGCGCATTCATCATGTAGCATGGTATATCGTTCGAATGCAAGTTTTTGGTTCGATTTATTTGTGCCTACTTGTTGCAATACGTACCGGTTTTGTGTCCTCGCAGTTCAATCGCGCCATGGCATGGCACCTTCGGCCATGAGCTGCTGGCCATGCTCCCCCGGTCGAAGAGCTGTCGAAAGGGGCAAAGTATCGTGGGCCTGCCTGCTTGCAGGTCGATTGCCCGCAAGGCCTGATGTTCAGCCGCCACAACGCAACGTGATCCCCCACAGGGTATATTGCGGATCTATACCTTACGGGGTATAGGATGGCCAGCGGAGGCAGTGATGGATCAGCTTGTAAGGTTGCCTAGGCAGCTAGGTGCAATTATCCAGAGCGCGCGTGTGCGGCAGGGAATGACCCAGTCAGCCCTGGCCGGCATTTCCGGAACACAGCAGAAAACCATATCAGCCATCGAGAATGGCAGCGTTGGAGTAAAGCTCGACACGCTGCTCCGCGTCATCGCGAGCCTCGATCTCGACATTAAGATCGGGCCGCGAGAGCGTGGCCCTGCCATCGAGGATATCTTCTAAGCGGACATGGTCGTGAATTGGGCGGTCCAGCTTGCAGTCAGCCACGCTCATGTCCTAACACTTGCGCCCGGCTCATAACTGGCGTGAACCATTTCGGGCATTGAATGTTTGTGCGAACCCCTAAGGTCGAGGTCATGGCCACTTCCTCAAATCTCGCCGCCGCGATGCGACGCATCGAGACGGCCCTTACCCGTTCGGCCCGCTCGCGTACCATTCCAGATTATGCCAGCTTCGAAACTTTCATCGCGCCGCTGCTGGAGCGCGAAAGAACTGAACGCGCAGTGAAGGTCCATGCCGATCTTGCGCCTTACGCGACCGCATCGATGATGCTTCTTTCTCGCTATCACAAGCGGCTGATGAAGGGCCGCCATAGCCCCATGGATTTTCGTCGCTACAAACTTCTTAGGAGTCTGTTTTCCGACAAGGGTCGTGGCGAGCAGATGGCCAAGGCGCTTCTGTACGGCTCCCTACCAGGCGATCTCACGCTCGACACAGATCAGGTGTCGCCAGCTGAAATTCGGATGCGCCTCGTCGCCGCAATCCAGTCCGGTGATTTCGAGGATGCCAGCTTCTTGCTCGGCCGCCTCGATGAGTCCGACCATGATCCCGGGGAACGCGCCTACCTTCAAGCAATGGCCGCCTTTGCTGCCGGAAGATACGAACGCACGGTCAATCTGGTGATCAGCATACCTGCCGACGCAATCGACAGGCCTCGCGCTGCGTGGCTGGCTTCAAAAGCCTCTGCAATTCTCGGATGCACGTCGACGCTCGACGACTTGTTGGATGAAATTGGAGATCGCCTTACCCCGTGCGCTTGGCTCCATCTGATCGAGCTTCTGAATCTTGGTAGCGAGGACCGAGAATTTGCCGGTTTGGTGCGGCGCCTTCCCGCCAAAATGAGCGTCATGGCCTCTGACGCAGCGTACGACGAATGGGCTCTCCACCACACCTCGATTATGGGACGCATAAAGGCTCGGGATCGGGAGATCGTGGAGGCGAGCGCAGCAGCGGGCGAGATTCCGTCAGAGGACGAGATTGCAGCGGACCCAATCTTCAAGCGCTATTTGGGCACGATCTTTGTCGAGCACACACTGCGTGGAAGCAAGGCGGAGCCGAATCATGCCCAATGGCTGCACCCAGTGATTGCCAAAGGCAGCGTTTCAGCTTTCCGGACAGCCGTGGAAACGATGGCGGATGCCGGCGACCAAGCTGGGATAGTTGCCCTCGCCAAGCAATTCCCTAGCGGCACCGGCCTTCTTTGGCAACGTGAGCTCGACATTGTCGCTACGATCTATTGCGCAGCCTCCATTATTGGCGATCGCATGGCAAGGCGGCTGAAGCGGTCATTGGCCGCCGATCGTCTCACGTCGGCAGAGGCGAATGCGCGGCGAGGCGCAATCGCAGCCGGGTTAACGCCCATGGGGCAGATTTCGTATGTGGCATCGGCTGCCGAGTTGGCACGCCTTCAGCAGGCAGGTGACACGTGGCGTGATTGTGGGCTAATCGCACTTGGGCTGTTTCGAGCGATCGAGGTTGAGCTGAATGCGCGGTTCGTGCGCCCCTTGGCCGCTCGTCTCGATATCCCGACGCTCACTTCGCAGTTAACGCAAAATGGAAAAGCGCTGCGTGCATCCCTAAATAAGCTCGCTGGCCTGACCGGAAGCGACGGCATGATGCTTGGCGAAATCCGGGCTCTGGTCGCGGGCCTCGGTAAGGCAGAAGATGACGATTCCCTCAATGCTAGCGTTAGGGATCAGATCCGGACGATTTTCGGGTCATTATTGAGCGAGACTGGTCGGCGCGCCTCCGCACTGGAAGGCATCGCGACCATAATTGGACCTGCCGCTGTTGGCCGATTCCGCAATCCACCTGCACACGGGCAGTTTCTTCGTCTGGCCGACGCGGTCGCCGCACTGGAGCATGCGGAAGACGCTCTCGACAAGCTCGTCCGGTGGCTTCCGGAAACGCGGTAGGTTTCTTTGCAGATCGTCCGCATCGACCGCATTCGGCGTGACCAGACGTGTCCCGATGTAGTCGTAAGCGGCCAGTTTTGGGTTGAGAGCTGCCGATTTTAGTCAGCCTGCTGGAGAGATGCTTTTAACCTCTATGCGTGCGGAACCTGCTGCTCAGGTACGTGCCCAACCAAATTATTCTTGAGACTTTGTGGGAGCTGAAAGCCCCTGTGATCATCAATGATAGGGCTCGCAGCCGATACCATCGCCGTCGCCATCGAGACGCTCCGAGAAGCCTGGCTCATAGCTGTATAGCGGCGCAACACCAGCGGCGCGCACTTCATCGCAACCCGAATACGTGTAGCCGGCGGGAAGCGCTTCGAGGATTGCTTTCCGTTCCTGTGCAACCTCCAGAGCATTCGCGCCAAAGGCCAAGCCAAGCCCCGAAGCCACGGCGATCAGGCCGTAGCGCCCGGCGGTTTGCAGGGTCGTTTCGGACGCGGGCGAGGGACGCCGTTGTGGACGTCTGCCGGACCGCCATTGGGGTTGGGAGCGAGCCATAGGATTGAATTACAATCCAATCCTCAAGGCTCCGTTAAGTGCGCAGCGCACCGAGTCGCTCAGATTCCGGCCATGAACGCTGACATAATCCGCCGCTGGCGCTGCTGATTACCGACAAAACCGAGGTTTGGCTCCCCGCTCGTAAGAACTGTGCCGGACACGATGTGTCCCGGTGCGTTCACAGGCGTCCAAGGCTCATTTGGCACAGCATTTGATCCTGTTTTGTTCTTTCCTACAGCGAGGCGTCGCACATAGCTTCTGATGGTCACTGAAGCTCAGGCAGAGGTGTCGGGTTGAATGAATGATCGTCGTGCGGCTCGCGGTGCGATGGTCAAACCCGCCACTCCGGAGGGGAGTGCGGCGCCAGTGACAGAACCTTGAATGAAGAGGAATCTGTCATGTCGAATACCGAACTGATCACCTGCCAGGAGGTGCTGCGCCTCACCGGCATTCGCAGCCGCTCCACCATCTGGAGGAAGATGCGCAAAGGGGCCTTTCCCCACCCTGTCGACATAGGCGGAGGGCGCATCCGCTGGCGCGCCGCCGACATATCGGAATGGATCAACGCCCTTCCGCTGCGCCGCTACTGACCCCGTTCATTGGCGGGCGGTGGCCCGCAGAAAGCATCTCCACAATGTCCATTTATTCCATGTTGAAAGCCGCCTTGCGCGCGCAAGGCTGGATCCTTGCCCGCGTTCCTGAGGATGATGAGCTGTACGCAGCCGAGCTCGTCGACCTCCTCACCGAGGACAACGCTGACGGACGCGCGCGGCGCTTCGCTCTTGCGTCCTGGCTGACCTTTGAGCGCCCTGTCATCGCGCGGTTTCTTGGCGAGACCTGCATCCTCACTGTCGAAGGTCCAATCTACCTCAAGCAAGGCTTTGGCTATCCTCTGGGAAGCCAGATGCAGACCGAGTTTGGCTGGCTCGCCCTTGCCCCGGTGGAGACCGGTCAGCTCATCGATGAGCTCCGCGCTGCGATCGATCTGGTGCTGCTGCGGTGGTTCACGGACCCCGCAATGGTGCCCCGCCAGACGTCGTCACGACAGCCACGCGAGCGGTTCTTCGATGACCATCTCGCCAAGACCCAGATTCGGCTTGCGACGCCTACCGTTCGTCACGAGGAGCAAGCCGCCGATGATCAGTAACCTCGGAAAAGCGGGAACCAAGAAGGGCCACGATGCGATGCATCGGGCCCGGAAAAGGGATACACACCCCACGCACGCGTGCAGCGAGGATTTCTGCGGGTTTGGCGGGATGCGGATAGCATCTCGTCTCCGACAGGCTCTCGGCATCCACGCAATTCCGCCATTTTTCGCGATGGCGGATCGCATCGCCGAGGAGACGGTGCGATGAGCGCGCGGGTGCAGACGGTGCGCCTCAATCCGTCGCAATACCGTGTGCTCGCCGAGTTCGCGCAGCGGCGCGGGCTCAGCCAGTACGCCATGCTTGGCCGCGTCGTTGAAGAGGGACTTCTGGCCCTGATCCACGGCGCCGACCGGGAGACCGATCTTGCTGAAATGGCGAGCGTGATCGGGTCGATATCGGAACGCCTTGCCGATGCCGAACGGGTGCTTGACCGCACCCTGTTCACGGCTTGCGCAGCCTATGCCTATGCCCGCTCGTCAGCGCTCGGTGTGCGCACATCCGACGAGGTCATTGCCGCCGAAGCGCGGGCCGCATTCGAGCGCCAGCGCAAGCTGGCCGAGGAGAGCGAGCGATGACCGCAGGCAATGATTTCGTCACCCGTGCCCACGCGCTGTGGCGGGTGCGCATGGCGCAGTGGCAGCAGCGTTTCGGGTTCTTTGCGAAGCTCGTTCTGTTGTCCGGCGGAGCAGGCGCAATTATCGCGCCGAAGTTCGTCATGAGCGCTGCCGAGCTCAAGGTCGCGGGGCAATGTCTGTTGGCCAAGGCCCTCGCTATTCTGGGCGAGATAGCGGGCAGGGACCTGATGATGAACGTGTCGCTGGAGGGGTACCGCGCTACCGTCTCAGCGGCTGCTTTTGCCAACGAGCCGTTCATTGCCGGGACCTTCTCCAAGGCCGTCGCTGTACTCATGATTGGGGCAGTTCTGGGCTGCGCCCTGGGGCTTCTGGTGGTCTGGTTGATCCAGCGCACCATGTCCTCGCAAGGGCAGGATACGCTGGCCGACCGTGTGATCGGCGGTACCCGTCTGACGCGCCAGGATGAGGTTGCGGCGCTGATGCACCTGAGCGCTGAAAGCGGGGCGCTGCAGATCGGGCCGGTCCCCATCCCGCAGCGGATCGAGACCCGGCATTTTGCCTTCCTCGGAACCACCGGGAGCGGCAAGACCACGGTGCTGCGACAGATGCTGGATGGCATCGAAGCGCGCGGCGAAGCGGCGCTGGTCTACGACACATCCGGCGAGTTCATCGCGCACTACTACAACCCCGCGCGCGGCGACATCATCCTCAATCCTTTCGATGCGCGCTGCGCCTTCTGGTCGCCCTTCGACGAGATATCGCACCCCGCCGATGCCGACCGGATCGCGCGCCAGCTGGTCTCCGAAACCGGCAGTCAGGATGACGATGTCTGGCTCGAGACGAGCCGCATCCTGGTCGCCAACATGATGCGCTCGCTTTGGGCCGAGAAGAACGGCAGTCTCGAGGCCCTGCTCGATGCCCTGCAGGTCAAAAGCAAGGAGCAGCTCAAGGCCTGGCTGGGCCATACGTCGTCGGCCCGCACCTTTGCCGATGACGCCGACCGCGCCACCGGCAGCGTGCTCTTCATGCTCGCCAAGGCGGCGAATCTGATCCAGTTCCTGAAGGTCGAGCAGGAGCGTGGGCCACGCTTTGCCTTTCGCGATTTCATTGTCGGGCTGGACCGGATCGAGGGGGCAAAGCCTTGGATCTTCGTGCCCCGCAAGGAGGACTATTTCGAGGCAGCCAAGCCGCTCATGGCCTGTTGGCTCGAATGCGCGGCCAGCGCAGTGCTCGGGCTTTCGCCATCGCCCCAGCGCCGCATCTGGTTCGTGCTCGACGAGCTTGCCGACCTGCCGCGCGTCGAGAACCTCGCGCGCCTTTTGCCCGAGGGCCGCAAGTTTGGCGCCGCGATCGTGCTCACCTTCCAGGCGCTGGGGCAGATGCGTCATCGCTATGGCGACAACATCGCCGAAGCCATGCTCGCCTGCTGCAATACCAAGCTGTTCCTGCAGACCGTCGACCGCGAAACCCGCCAGTGGGCGAGCGAGACGATCGGCCAATGCGAGGTCGAAATGCGGATGGCCACCGACACCTTGATGGTCGGCAAGGAGGTGCCCCGCACCTCCATTGCCACCGAGCGCCAGTTCCGCGCGGCTGTGCTAGAAAGCGAACTGCGTCTTCCCCCGCATCAGGGCTTTCTGCTGCTGCCCGACGGCCTGCCGGTAGCGCGGATCGGTCTCACGGCTGAGCACATCGCGCGGCGGGGCTCGCCGCGCCAGCCGGCCTTTGTCGCGGGCGATCCGGCGAGCACCCTGTGGAGCCGAGTCAGCGCTGTTGCCGCGCCTGCCGAGGACGAACCCGATGTGGGCTCAAAGAAAAAGCCTGAGGCGGGACCTGTCTGATGGTGGCCTCGGTCTCCGCGCTGACCAGCGCCGGGCAGGCGGCAAGCTACTATGAGGCCGATGATTACTATTCCGAGGGAGGCATCGCCCCCTCGGAGTGGTTTGGTGAGGGGGCCGAGGCGCTGGGTCTGTCCGGAGAAGTGGACCGCGTGGAGTTTGCCGAGCTGCTCGAAGGCCGCGTTGCCGGGCAGCAGCTCGGTACCACCCGCGATGGCAAGGTCGAGCACCGTCCGGGATGGGATATCACCTTCTCCGCCCCAAAGTCGGTCTCGATCATGGCTGAGGTTGCAGGCGACAAGCGACTCATTGCCGCGCATGCGGCGGCAGTGAAGGCAGCACTTGGCCACGCGGAGCAGCACATGGCGGCAACGCGCGTGAGGGAGGGCGGCGAGGTGCGCCGGGAGGAAGCCGGCAATCTGGCAATCGCCACCTTCCGGCACGCCACGAGCCGGGCGCAGGACCCGCAGCTCCATACCCATGCGGTGATCCTCAACGCGACCCAGGACAAGGATGGGAAGTGGCGCAGCCTGGAACCGCGCGCCTTCTACCAGCTGCAGAAAGAGATCGGCGCGATCTATCGACAGGAGCTGGCACATGGCGCGGCCGAGCTGGGGTACCGGATCGGGGCGGGCAAGGACGCGATGTTCGAGATTGCAGGCGTGCCCGACAAGGTAATCGAGGCCCTCAGCCAGCGCACGGCTGCGATCGACGCGCGGCTTGCCGAGCGCGGAACGAGCCGGGAGGAAGCCAGCGCTGCCGAGAAGCAGATCGTCGCGCTTGATACACGGGAGGCCAAGAGCCACGCCGACCACAAAGCCCTACGCGCCAATTGGCGCGCGACCGCCGAGGCCAAGGGCTTTGGCGAGGCCGAGCAGGCGAATGTGATCGCGCACGCGAAGGAGCGGATGAAATCAGGGGAGCTGGCGGCAAGCTCTGAGGTGCTTGCTCGCCAAGCTGTCGCATGGGCTGCCGCGAAGCTGTCCGAGCGGCAGGCCGTGTTCCCGGCCAGCACGCTCGCGCGTGAGGCAGGCGACTATGCCTTTGGCAGGCTCAGCCACAACGCCATTAGCGCCGCCATTGCCGAAGCGGGCGAGCGCGCCGCGCTTGTCCCGCGCGCCTATCTCGACCGGCGCGGGGCGGAGTTTGCAGGGTTCACCACGCCCGAGGCTATCGCGACCGAGCAGAGCATGCTGCGCCTCGAAGCCGCCGGGCGCGGCGTGGCCGTGCCGCTGGCGTCGCCGCTCACTGCTGCCCGCACGGTCGAGCGCGCCGCAAGGCAATCCGCGCGCACGGGCTTTGCCTGGACCGATGACCAGAAGCGCGCGACCGCTTCGCTGCTGACATCACGCGACCGCGTTGCCGCCGTTCAGGGTTATGCCGGGACTGCCAAAACGACGACCGTGCTGGCGACCTATGCCCGCGAGGCGGCGAAGAGCGGGCTAACGGTGACCGCACTTGCGCCGACTGCATCGGCGGCTACCGTTCTGGGAGAAGCGCTCGGCCTGCGCGGCGATACAGTAGCGCGGCACCTTGTCTCGCCCGAGGCCAAAGGGCTCGGCAAAGGCGCGGTCTGGATTGTCGATGAAGCCTCGATGCTATCTGCCCGTGACATGGCCGCACTTATGGCCAGCGTCGACAAGGCCGGTGCCCGTCTTGTGCTGGTCGGCGACGTCAGGCAGCTCGGCTCAGTCGGTGCAGGCGCAGCTTTTGCCCAGCTGCAGCAGGCGGGTATGGCGACTGCGAAGCTCGCCAATGTGGTGCGACAGACCAATGCCGACACCCGCGAAGCCGTCATGGCGTCAATCGAGGGCCATGCCGGCAAGGCGCTTGCCGCACTGGAGCGCGGCGGCGGCGACGTGGTCGAAGGCGCGGACCGCGCTGCGCGGCTTGCGACGATGGCCCAGCGTTATGTTGCCCTCATCCCTGCCGAGCGCGCACGCACTCTGGTGATCGAGCCGTCGCGCGACGGGCGCGATACCCTCACCACCATGATCAGGCAGCAGCTGGCGCAGCGCGGGGAGCTCTCCTCCGCGGCCGTCCGGTTCGAGGCTCTGGAAGCCAAAGGCCTGACCCGCGCTGAAACCCGGCAGGCCGCAAGCTATGCCATCGGCGATGTTGTTCGCTTCGCCCGCGACTATGCCGACAAAGGCGTGACGCGCGGGGCCGCCTACCGGGTCGAGAAGATCGATCCGGACAAGGCCGCAATTGCGTTGAAGGCCGCTGATGGCTCAAGGGTGGACTGGCGCCTGCGTCAATGGGGCGCGGGCAAGGTCGAGGTGTTCGAGCCCAAGGCGATGGAATTGCAGGCGGGCGACCGCGTGCAGTTCACCCGCAATGACCGCGAGGCCGGGCGCATCAACGGGCTGCGCGGCACCATCACCGGCATCGATCCCGAGCGGCAGCAGGCGACCATCGCGCTGGCCAATGGCCGCGAGCAGCGGCTCGATCTCACCTCCCCGCGCGACGCCCATCTGCGCCATGCCTATGTCCAGACCGCCCACGCCGCGCAGGGCCAGACGGCCGAGCGGGTCCTGATCCACGCCGACAGCCGCTCTGCCAATCTGGTCGATCAGAAGATGCTCTATGTCGCGCTTTCGCGCGCGAAGTCCGAGGCCATTGTGGTCACTGACGACAAGGCGCGGCTGATTAGCGCCATCCACGAGCGCGCGGGCGAAAAGCAGTCCGCCGTGGAAGTGAGTGCGCCTGAGGCTGCCAAGACGAAGTCTCTGGGGGCTGGTCTCGGCTGACAACGCGGGTAGCGCGCGCGCAGGGCCATGGCATCCTGCGCCCTGCCGTTGAATTGAACTGCTCCTGAGTGACAGGCCGTGCCGGGTGGGATCAACAGCCTGCCCGCTCCTTCAGGCTTCGCCCTCCCGTGTTGGCTGTTCCGCGCTTCGCGCTGACCCGCCCGGCCATCCGGCCCGTCCCTTCATCCGCGTTCCCAACGACAGGACGAAGGATTTACCACCATGGCCAGCACCGCAACCGCCAGCATTTACGACACCATCACCAACCAGATCATCGCCGCGCTGGAGCGCGGCACGGGTGACTACACCCTCCCCTGGCACCGCAGCAGCGCCCCGCTGACCCGGCCCATCAACGCGGTCACCCGCAAGGCCTATCGCGGGGTCAATGTCCTTGCCCTCTGGGCCAGCGCCGAAGCGCAGGACTTCGGCCACGGTCTCTGGGCGACCTATCGCCAGTGGCAGTCGATGGGCGCGCAGGTCCGCAAGGGCGAGAAGGCCTCGCCCATCGTGTTCTACAAGGTCTTGGACAGAGCCGAAGGCAGCGAAGATGAGGCGCGCGAGGGCGCGGGCCGGATCTTCGCGCAGGGCTCGCATGTGTTCAACATTGCGCAGGTCGAGGGCTACGCCTTGCCCGAGGTGCCGGACGCCGAGGCCTTCGATCCCATCCCTGATGTCGAGGCCTTCATCGCTGACACGGGTGCCGCGATCCGCATCCAAGGCGACAGCGCCCACTACACCCCTTCCACCGACATGATCACCATGCCCGACCGGGAGCGTTTCTTTGCCACTAGCACCGCCAGCGCCCAGCAGAACTGGTATGCCATCCTGCTCCACGAGCTGGTCCACTGGACCGGGGCTGATCACCGGCTCGCCCGCACCTTCGGCAAGCGCTTCGGCGACGAGGCCTACGCCATGGAAGAGCTGGTCGCCGAGCTGGGATCAGCCTTCCTGTGCGGCGACCTGGGCCTATCGGTCACCCCGCGTCCCGATCATGCCTGCTACCTCGCCAGCTGGCTCAAGGTTCTCAAGGGTGACAACCGGGCGATCTTCTCCGCTGCAAGCGCGGCGGCGAAGGCGGCTGAGTGGCTTCAGGAACATCAAGGACGGTGATCTTAGGATTAGGCGTCTACCACGGACCTATTCCCCGCTCGCCTGCCTCCAAGAGACGCATTCATCGTGGATGTTGGCGACGCGCTTCGGGAGGCGGGCAGCCAGCGACCCTTGGTCCGATCTTGACCTTCGGCTCGGAAGGCGACCGCGGCGCCGCACGATCGAGAAGGTTGAAACCTACTTGGCGGCATATTCGAAGCCGACCGTGCCTCGCGAAGATCCTACGTAGCCTTGAATGCACACCTACTCGAAACTAAACACGACTGGCAGTCGGGGTTGCGCGCGCGACAGGTCAACGCGGCGTGGTCGAGCACCGACCAATTGATCGTTCTAGGGTCGCCTCGCCTCACGAGCCACTTGCAAGCTTGCTGAAGCCAAGGGTCGTGCCGGATGTCGGCGAGTTTGCGAGGGCGCACGAAACGCTCGACCACGCGCGCCATGTTCACGTCGATGAGCGGATATCTCTCTCCATGCTGGAACATCAAGATCGCGTGGGCCACGTACTGGCCCACGGCAGGCACCTGCAGGAGCTCCTCGTAGCGCTTGGGAAACATGCCGTCATGCTCGGCAGCATAGGCCGCGAGCGCACGCAATGACGCGGCCCTGCGTTTCCAGAGGCCGAGCGGCTTGAGGAACTCCTCGAGCTCTACGGTTGGTGCGTCCGCGATTTCGAGCCAACCCGGGAATCGGGTGAAGAACCGATGGTAGAAGCTTGCGACCGTTTCGGCCCGGGTCCGCTGGAGCAAGACTTCTACGCAAACGAGTTGGTAAAGTCGCGTACCCGGTTCGCGCCATGGAAATGATCGGCCGCCACCTTGCCGATACCAGTCCGAGAGATCGGCCGCGAGGAGCGTCAGCTTTCGCTTTTCGCCGGTACCGAGGACCCAGTCAGGCGAGGACATGGAGATGAGATGGCGGGAACAGTGCCGGGAAGTCTTTCTGCTTGATCTTGAAGAGGTAACCGTGGTCCCTGACCATCGCCTTCTCGCCTCTTTGGCTCATGAGGTAATCGACGGAGATCACGCCGCTTTCAAGAAGCGCTTGGAAATTACGCACATTCGGCGCGCGCGTATGTTCGACCTGCGTGTAATGAAAATGCTCGTCTGCGCCTTTACCGCGGCAGCGCGCACCGACCCAGAAGGTTTGGGGATGCTTCTCGCGCAGCCTGCCTCTCAAGACCTCGAGGGGCCAAGTAACTACATGCGAGCGCCGTTGTTCCATCGCTCGGACATGGTCCTGCTTCAGCCAGTCCCTTTCCGTGTCGACACTGAGCATGAACCCGAGAGAGTTTGGAGCTTTCGCGTTGATCTCACAATTCAAGCGAAGCTTGCCGTTTCGATGGTACCCAAAGGTGCTGAGAAGATTCCACGCCGAGCCTACCGGGCTGGCCGTCCAATCGGGCGACTGCGAGAATAGCGTGGACCTGGTCGGAGCCCGATTGATCCGCTTCGCCTTGAGCTCGATCCCCTTAAAGTCAGGCGTCTTTTCGGCATTGGCCGCGATGCCGAGCAAGGTTTCCAACGTCATGCCCACTCCAGTATCGCCCGGACGAAGCGTGCGAACGAACCCCTGCGCGGCGATTTCCCTCAGAGCATCAAGCAATTCGCCGACGACCGGGTCCTCGCCGCGCCGGTACTTTAGCGCGATATGCCCAAGGGGGCTCCCAGCGTTGTTAAGTGAGTCCAAGACCCCGGGCCGGCTCGCGTTGACCACGTAGAGGTCGCCCTCGTGCTCAAATACGGCGAGCAAGTTGTAGGGATCGGCATAGCGCCCCAGTCGGGCAAACCAGATACGCGGATCGCCCGACTTCGTGAGGGGACGATACAGCGAGACTGTTGTCTCGATTAAGCCATCCGGCTCAACAAAGTAGGCTCGACCCGCTGCCTTGTTCTCCGGTCCTTGCACTTGATCGTTGAAATCGTGGTACCTAGCCGTAGCGAGGTACTCCCGCACATTAGCGGTGGCATCCATGATCGACTTTTTCAGCCCGGTCTCGGTAGGAACCAAGAGGGCGACGTCGATCTCGTGTCGAGTAAACGAGGCGAGGACGTTGCCAACGTCCGTGTCGCTTTTCTCAAGCACGGGGCCCCACCGCTTCGTCGAGGATCTTGCGGAAGTGGTTGCCGACGGCCTCGGCGAGGCCGACGGGAACGGCATTGCCGATTTGAGTGTATTTCGGGACTTCTCGGTCAAAGTTGCCCGCGAGAGGATTCCCGGCCCTCCGGATGCCACCCGTCGTTCGCTTACCAGAAAACTCGTACCAATCGGGGAACATCTGGAGCCTCGCCCATTCCCTGACCGTGAGAATGCGCGGCTGGCTAAAATGGACGTAGTCGTCCGGAAGCGACGTCGCGGTCATGTTCGGTTCGGTGTTCCCCCAACGGGGCTTCAAGACGCGCTGAGAGAATTTCTTCGTCTGCGCATGCTCGGGAATCTCGCCGCCGTTCGCCAGCATGTATTCGAACTTCTCGACGATCTCGCGCTTGTGCTTGCTGTACTCCTGCTCTGTCAACCTGCCTGCCCGCGCCGCGGCCCAGACCGGCGGAGTACGAAATCCAGCTTGCAACTCGTTCATCGGCCTGCGCGGGTATGCACTCGTCCCGAACGAACCGGAGGGGAAGTCGCCGCTCCGTAGGATCTTAGCTACCATGGGATCGATCAGGTCCCCAAGCAAGTCGATTAGGTCAGGAAACGATCCCCGGTTCGGTGGCGGCAAGAAGCCACAGGCGACCGCGTCTTCCGCGTCAGCGCCCTTGTCGAGAAAGCTGCAGGCCTCGAGAACATCAGTCCGAATTCCGACGAGCAGCACGCGCGGCCGATTCTGCGGAACGCCGTAATCCTTCGCGTAAACCAGCGACCATCGGACCTCGTAGCCCGGGATCTGGCGGAATTCCGCCAAGACATCTGGAAAAATTCGCCGCGAGCCATCACGCGTCCAACGAGACGTCAGAAGCCCGCGGACGTTCTCGAACAAGAACATGCGCGGCCGGAGCCGTTCAATGATCTTGGTCATTCTCGCGTAAAGCCGATTCGAAGGCAGGGCTTCCTTGTCGACTGCGTAGGAGCGTCTGATCCCGATGCCCGAGTAGCCTTGGCATGGAGGGCCGCCGGCGACGAGGTCGAGGTTGCTCAGCTTGCCAAGGTTCGACTGCTCGAACCGCAAGTCGACCTCAGCCAAGGCACCAAGATCGTCAACAAGTTTCTCTAGCCGCTTGCCGTTGAGCTCGTGCGCGTCATGGCAGCGAAGCTCGGCATTATCCGAGAAACGCATGCCTCCGAGCTCGTGCCCGCGGTTACGCAAGTAGGTGGCCATAGCGTCTTTGTCGAGTTCGTTCACGAACACGGTTGTGAAGCCAGCGTTTTCTAGTCCGGTCCCAAGCCCGCCGCAGCCAGCGAACAAGTCGATCGCGGAGTACATCGATCGCACCTTTGCCTGCTTCCCTGCCGGATTCTGCGGGGCCATCGTGTTCCCTGCGCTGTCGAGGCCCTTAGCGCCCATCAAATCGGTATCGAGACTCATGCTTACGTCGCTAGCACGACGCGTTCGCATGGTCCAGGCGAATTCCGAGGTTTTTCACGTCTCCTTTCGGGCGTGCCCAAAGCCGAGCACGAGGCTCTAAGTGGGTATTTGCGAAAGGCTCAACCTCAGCTTTGCCAAGACGAGTTGGGCTCGGATGGCGCGACAGTCTCAGTCAAGGGGGACATCGTAGATGACAGCAACATCGCTAAAATTCTTGCGATGCTTGACCAACTCACATCGCAACTCCGTCATTTCCTCCTCGGTGAAGGAGCCATCTGGTCCTTCAAGCACTTGCTTGCCGTTTGTTCTCTTGGAAACGACGTGAGCGAGCTTATTACGTCGCGGCACCACGTTTTTCCTGTATTCGGTCGCAAGCTCGACGACCGTGTTATCAGAGCCCTCAGCTAACGTGGTCATGGCGTCGATCAGGTAGCCCAGCTTGTCGTTCGCGGTGACGAGGTACTTTAGTTTAATGAGCGGCTCGATGCCGCCCTTTTCCAAGGCCTTGTCGAGGTCCTTTTTGCTCGATTCGAGTTTTTTAACTATGGCCTCTGCCATGGCCTTTGCCGTTTCCTCCGAACGTTCGGGCGGAAGCCGCTCGTGAATTGCGCCTAACGTCCGCTCCACGAGCCAATCGATATCGCTTGTAGCCGACATGACAACACCCCGCATGTGATCAATATCCATTACCTTCCGCAGCATGGTATCGATATACCGCGAGGTGTCATCAGACAGCGTTATTCTGGTCGCAAAGTGCACCCCGTCTATCTTAGCCTTGTAGGCAATTTCGCGAAGCTTGTCGGTGTCGGCGGCAGAGTAAAAGATTATGTCCTTATAAGGGAAGCTATTCCGGATCTTTATAAGAGCCTCTTGTCCACCCTCGCCGCCGTGGCCAAGATCGTAATCGACCAATACCAAATCAATGCCATCGTCATGGACATGCATCTCAACGATGTCGTCGACCTGTTCGAGACTGGAGATCTCTTGAACTTCAAGTTCAAAACCGAGATGCCTGAGATGTCGCTCGATGCCTTCCTTGAAGCTCTTCACGTGCTTGGGTTGATCGTCGATCCACAGAATCCGAAAATCTAGCCTCACTTCGCGATCCTTATCTGAAACTTGGCGCCACCATCCTGCTTAATCGCTGAAATAGAGCCACCCATCTCGGCGAGCGCTTGTCGCACGTGGTAAAGTCCGAGCCCGGATCCGTGCGTCCGCGATACCCCAAGGTCGAATAGCTGCTCGGTGTCTTCGATGCCCGCAGGAAATCCGGCACCGTTGTCACGAGCGGTCAGCTCCAAGGTCTTTGCATCAGGCGAACGAAGTTCGAACCACATCGCGGTTGCGCGTGCTCTCTTCGCGTTACTCACGAGGTTGTCGATAACGATCGATACTTCCATCGGACGGAACTTACGCACGAAGCCCTTCGCACTGTTCTCGACATTGAGCGTAATGACGCCACCGCCAATGTAAGGTGACGCACCCTCCGCGATGTATTGCTCAATGTAGTCCGCTAGATCTTTCTCGATCTCGTCGGACTCCAAGCGAAAATTTGCCCGTGTCGCGAGTCTCGCAATGGAAAGGACCTTTTGGTTGAGGAAGGCCACTTGCTCTAGGCGTGAGACTAGGTCGCTCGTGCTTAGCTGCCGCTCCCTAGAGGCAGCTAAGCAATTCTCTACGTGCTGTTTCAAATCAGCCGCATAGATCGTGATCTGGTGATGCATGTTGATAATATTTTCAGCATCTAAAGACGAGAGCGAGGTCAAAAGAATTGATCTCTTTTTTTCCTCTTCGAGTTGCGCGGCGGTCGAAGCTGCGCGCTGTTCTGCTTCCCTCGCGCGCGCTTGGGCTGCTTCTCGCTCTCTCCTTTCTTCGTTGGCTACGCGGAGCGCTTCCGCCTCTGCTATCTTTAGGTCTCGAAAGCGTCTCTCGGCCTCGCTCAGCCGTTCCTGAAAATCAGCGTCGTCCGTCCTAGCGGCAATGGACTTAAGAGCCTCAATCGAGGTCTCGAACCCCTCTGCACGCTCATTGATGACGTCGATAAGCTTCTTGCTATAGCGAACGAGCTCGACGTTCGGGTCGTCAAGAAGCCGGGAAATTGCAGCAGTGACCCGAACCTTGCCTGCATCGGTCATCAACCGAGACAGGTCATCGGAAAGAGCTTCACCCTTGTCGACCCACGAGACAGGGACGACATATCGCTCAAGTTTCTTTAGGCAATGCTCCCAGAAAATCTCGCGGAGCATGCGAACCGCAGGCGAATCCACGAGCCCTTGGTCACGACTCGACGCCTCGCGGAACACTTCTTCGCTCCCCTCGACGTCGATCCTACCAATCAGTTCGCGAGTACCGAAGTACCTCGCGTATCCCTGTTGCTTACGGGTATCGATACCGAACCAATCATCGCCTGGCTCACCGACTGGGAAGACTCTAAAGCCGTTTCTAAAGAGGAAAATCGATCCAAACTTGACCGGTTGAACCCCCATTCTCCGGGTAAAAGTCATCTTTGCAGATTGATTCAGGTAATAGATCTGGCAGCGGAAAGCCGAGTCACGCAGCAGGTGATAGGGGTTAGTCTCTAAAGTTTCAAAAACCAGTTCGCCACGATCGACGAGCGTACTCCGGATGAGGTTACCTTCTTCCTCTATCACAACATCGATGAAGGTCGTCTTCTCGCGCAAGGCCGAGAAGATAAAATTACCAACTGGACCATTAACCGTGTGCTGAGAGGAAATTTCTTCGCCGAACACCTCCAGCTCATCTCTAACCTTTTCTGCCGGAGCAATAATTTGGATCTCAAATCCATCTGTTGAGGCGCCGAACGGATTGATTAGCTTTGCCAAGGACGACTTTAGGTGGAGTATTCTGGCACGGTCCCAGTCAAGCCGTGTAGCGATGATCTCTAGGGCCGTACCGCTTGCAGGAGCGTCGATATCATCAGGTAGATTGAAACCGTCGGCTAAAGCATACTGGACCGGAATATCCGAGAACTGCTGGGTAGCTTCCTTTTCGAATTCATCCCAATCAACCGCGATTGCGTGTACACCTTGCGGGTCCCGAGACGTTCGAGTTTGCATGGCCAATCGGTGCCCGAGCCGATCAGCCGAAAACCTGCCAATGCCTTTGCTTCCTGCGAAGTGCCGACGCTCAGAGATCTCAC
This sequence comes from Sphingomonas sp. URJC2, assembly GCF_059803575.1. Taxonomy (NCBI): domain Bacteria; kingdom Pseudomonadati; phylum Pseudomonadota; class Alphaproteobacteria; order Sphingomonadales; family Sphingomonadaceae; genus Sphingomonas; species Sphingomonas sp. URJC2. The sequence continues at coordinate 129,793 of NZ_JAPFGX010000002.1, read as the reverse complement.
CGCGAAAGCCTGTAGTCTTCCCAGTGTTCCGCTCGTTCTTTGCAGAGTAGGCGACCTTTAGCCATTTGCTTCGAATGTCGTCCAGCGACATTCCTGATCCGTCATCGACGATCCAAAGCCGATCTCCATCAAAACGGATTTGCACCTTCTTAGCGCCAGCATCAAAGGCGTTCTTCACCAGCTCGAAGATTGCGACTTCATCGTCGGTGATCAGGTCCCGCCCGATTACCCGCTTCAAGCCAGTGCTGACGTCAAAGTTCAACGAGCTAGATTTGTCGTCGGGGCTCCCCGTAACGATGCTTGATGCCTGATCTACCATGCCATCCCGTACACTAGCAGCCATCGGTTCGCCACAGCGACCGCATTTGATCGGTCATCGATAATCCGGAACCCTCATAAGTGGGAAGAGGTTTCACAAAAAAGGTAGTGCAAATAGCAACTTCGCTCGGTGAGCTCCCTAACTCGGGCGTTTAGGTAAGGCCAACACTGCCATATTGGTTGCTTTGCTTCAACGCATCGGTCGGATGACCGATGTTAACGGGTTTGGCGATGCTTATTGAGAGGGGCTGCCCTGAGGGAGACCTGCTCTATCCGCTGGCGCGGACCGGGCCTGTAGTCCCGGCCTGTCTGGGTGACGATCAGGAGCGGATGAAAGCGGAGCGGGAGCTTCTGGAGGACGCGCTCTGTCCCGCATGGCCTTTGGCCGTGCTCCTGAGGGCGCGGTGTCTTTGAACTAACCCGCAGGCGCTCTTGCCTCCCTCATTGCCCGACGCCCGCTGGCCCACTTGGCCCGCGCGCAGGGCGCCCGGCGGCGGCTTCGCGAGGTGCAAGCGGCATCCTTGTGCGGATCGCTGCAGCGATCCTGAGGGGAACACCAAGGGCTTTGCCCTCTCGTTCCCAAACCCCAATCATCACTCCCGTGTGGCGGGCTGCGCCCGCTGGCCCGCGTCAGGGCATCGATTGGGGTTGTCCCTCCCCCTCCCATCCTCGCCGGAAGGCAGAGCCGCATGCCGCGTGACGCTTGCGGCTTTGCCGGATGGAGTTTGGACCATGGGTGACCTGATCTTGAATTACCGCGCGTGCGGGGCCGAGTGCCGCGAGGACTGGCTGTGGATTTCATCGCTTGGCATGTCAGCAGTCGCGGCGACAAGGCCTTCTAGACCAAGGTCGGAGCCGCATGGTTCCACCGCGACCGCAAGGGCCTGTCGCTCCAGCTCGAAGTCGTGCCGATTAATGGCCGGATCGTGCTGCGGACGCCGCTCGACGATGAGGCGAGGGAAGGGCAGCCGGGCGCTTAGCGCCCGGCGATGCCGGTGGTAAGATGTCGATTGCAGTGTCGGTAGCAGTACCGTGATCGGAAAGTGGCTGCGTTGCCGGCGGAATGGCGAAATGTGGGACTTTGCCGTCATTCCCACGCGGTGGTCTCAGCGGCAGGTCCATCGCCAAAACCCGACATTCTACGAACAGTCCACTGGCTAAGAATTACGCCCGAAAGTGGGCCGATTGCGGACTGGTAGGTAGCGGCGGCAAGCATTAGAAAAACGGACATTGCCCAGCCACGTTTGAGCATTGCTGACGACCAGACCGGAACAAGTTAGATGGGTTCTGTTGAGGCTTAAATCAGCGGCAGAGAGGGGTGGGTCTAGAGTGGCAAGCGGTGACGAGGTGGGCGGCGAGACTGACTACGTGCTCAATCCAGCGTTCTGGCTGAACGGTCAGGCGCTCGGGTTCCCGGTTCAATTCGATTTGGTGTTAAAACATCTGCGTCAAGATATGCGCGACGACTGGTACTTTGACTGCCTACATTATGACGACCTTTTCAAGGATCCGACCGAGGCGAAGCGGATCATTATCTCGCTCTTGCAGGACTGGAACGGTGTGTATCGGGGTACCCGCAGCGTCGTAAGGAACATACCAAAGAAGGGATATGGCGAGCGCTACGGGCTCGAGACCGACTTCTTCGACCGCTTCGTTTACCAGGCGATCTGTACTTTCCTAATCCCATTCTTCGACCCGCTCCTCGGCCATCGGGTGCTAAGCTACCGCTACGAACCAGCGCCGCTTAATCCGAAATACCTATTCAAGAACAAGATTGACCGGTGGTTTACGTTCGAAGGCGTGACGCTGACATTCCGCAGATCGGGGCGACATCTGCTAGTCACCGACCTCAGCAACTTCTTCGAAAACGTCTCGCGCGTGCAGATCATCAAGGCGCTCGAAGAGGCGGTTCCATATCTGGTGGCGACCGGGCCAGAAAAGCTGCAAATCCGCAACGCGATCGCCACTCTCGACAGGTTGCTCAAGCAGTGGACGTTCAGCCGCGACCATGGTCTGCCTCAGAATCGCGACGCGTCGGCCTTTTTGTCCAATATCCTTCTGTCATTTGTAGACAGGGAAATGACCAGGAAGGGCTATGACTATTATCGTTATGTCGACGACATCCGAATCATCGCCGATTCCGAGATGCACGCCCGGCGCGCTCTGCAAGACCTTATTCGGCAGCTGCGTAAGGTCGGCCTCAACATCAACGCCAACAAAACAGAGATCCTCCCGCCCGACGTCTCAAACGAGAAAGTAGTCGAGTACTTCCCCTCTCAGGACAGCTCGACGATCGCGATCAATCAGATGTGGCAGTCTCGCAGCCGACGCATCGTGACCCGATCGGTGACCTACATTTTCGAGATCCTGAGCCGATGCATCGCCGAGGGGGATTCGCAGACGCGGACTTTCCGCTTCGCGGTGAATCGGGTGGCAAAGATCGTGGATTCCGGCCTTTTCGATGTCGGCGACGCATTGTCGATCAACCTCCTCGACACGCTGTCGCGCTCGCTGTCTGATCACGCCGTCACGACTGACCAGTACTGCCGGCTGATCGCCACATTGGATCGCGACGGGCGTTGCCTGCCAGCCCTTGAGGCCTTCCTCCTCGCGGAGGACGGGGCTATCCACGACTGGCAGAACTACAACATCTGGATGCTGCTCGCGGTGCGGCGACACCGCTCCGATGATCTTGTAGCACTGGCAGACCGTAAACTTGGTGAGGACATGAGGTCGGGGGAGGCCGCCGCCATCCTGATCTGGCTCCGATGCGTCGACGAGAAGGCCCTCATCGAGAAGTGCTTGCAAGAATTCGCGACGCTTCCTTACCAAAACGCCCGCTACCTCCTCATCGCCTCATCGGTGCTTGACGACGAGGCAAGGCGTCCGCTCTACGGTCATGTTCCCGTCTGCTTGAAGGGGACCGGGCGCCGGGCCGAGCGTCACTGCAACCAAGACGGCCTCCCGTTCGCCGTGCGCGAGAGTACAGATCTCCTGAACCTCGTCGATGAGGTCAGCGGATATGATTGACCTACTCTCCCGGCTGCTGCTCTTCATGAAGGACTTCACGGGGAGGGGAGCCGACTCCTTTTACTGGTTCCAAGATGGGCAGATCGAGAAAACTGACGCCGCGAGCGTCGTCGAATATCCGGGGATCGTCGTGTGCCACGACTTCTGGATGATCCGCGATGCACTGTTTGATGCGACGGGCAAGCTGCCTGACGCGATCGTCGACGTCGACGAGCTTCGTATCTCAATTAGCGGAATCCCCGAGGAACGACTCGCCCGCGAGAAGCGCGACGTCACGACGCATCTCGTGAAATACGGGGCCAATCAGGAGGTCTGCGAGGCCTACCAGAAGATGTTCAACAAGGGCATCCCCTTCGACGAAACGGTCGCTGCCGAGGCTGCAAAGGCGATCTCAGCGATGTACCTTGATCTCTGCGCGCAGGCGTTCGCTGATGGTGAAATTGATCGCTTCTTCTCCGTTGAGATGCCTGTCTATCGATTGCTCCAACTCTCGATGTCGAACGGAATCTCTATCGACACGGAAGGGCTCTCGGACAAGCGGGCGCAGGCAGACCACGACTACTTTCTCTTGTTGAAGGACTATTCCGCGAAGCATGACATGCCGCTCGAAACGCCGAGAAGGCGCGCCATCGAGGCAAAGCTGCTTAAGGAGGGTTTCCAGCTGGACGAAGTGTCCGTCGAATATCTACTCGAGTTCGTGCCTCATGAGCACGACTTCGGTGGCGACACCCTAGAGCTCCTTGCCCTCGATACGGCTCGCAAAGTGCTGGGCTCGCTCACACTGTCCACCGACAACACTCGACCGGTGGTGGACGTGTTCGGCTCTCGCACATCGCGAGTGCAGCTCCGCAGTCCAAGTCTCCAGAACATACCGAAGCGATATCGGTCGATCATCATCGCGCACGGTGGTGCTCAACTCGGGTACGTCGACTTCGACCAATTTGAGGTCGGGATCATGGCGGCTCTGTCCGGGGACGAGGAGCTCAAGAAGCTCTATGCAGCGGGTGACATGTATGAGCTCTTCGCGACTACGCACTTAGGTCTGGTGGGCAATCGGAAGGCCGCCAAACAGCTGTTCCTTTCCTATGCCTACGGGATGAGCCGCAAGGCGCTTGTGGACGCCGCCGTTACCCTCGGTGTTGACAGACAGAAGGCAAAAGAGGCGTTTCGACTCTTCGAACGTTACGAGAACTGGAAGAAAGAAATTTGCATCGAGTTTCAGAGCATCGGCCGGGTGGCTACCGTCTTAGGCAACCACTACCGCCGAGACGGCAGAGGACAATTGTCCGGTAAAGAGCAGCGCTCGGCCGTGAGCCAAGTGGTCCAAGGCACGGCATCGCTGATATTCAAGCGCGCACTGCTGGCGGTCGCCTCCATCGAAGATGCGAGAGCCATCCTGCCGATGCACGACGCCCTGCTATTTGAGCACAGGCTCGTCGACACGCCGGCTCGCGTCGTCGAGGCCTTCGAAGGCATGATGACCGAAATTCTTGGCGGGCGGATTGCCGGCAAGGCATCAATCAGCGACTTCTTCGAAAGTGAGCAAATTTCGTCTGCTCCACGTGAGAACGAAGTCTGACTAGTGCATAATTGAAAACACAGAACTTTCTGTCAGATACCTTTAAGCATCGGGGGGATCAAAAAGCATGGTCGACGCCTATTACGACGACACGCGATATGTAGATGTCGAGCAAGCGCGTGTTTACTTCAACACACGACAGCCCGTTCCTCTTTATACGATTGGCCGGTTTCTCACGACCGTCGGTAGGGAAGTCGAGGAAGCTTACGGCGAGGGGTTTGTCGTCGAGCTCGAAGCCATCGAACAAGGCAGTATAGGTTTCATTTTCCGCAAGCTTCGTGAGTGGACGCAAGACGAAGACGATGACCGCGATCGAGATCAGCGGCTCTTGGAACTCGCGGAAGCTGCGGAGGAACGCGATCGGCGCCTGCTTGAAATGGCTGAGCGTGCCGAACGACGCGATGAACGCTCATTAGAGTTGGCAGAGCGTGCCGATAAGCGCGACGGCAAAATTCTCTTGGCGACTGTGATTGGCATCGCGCTGGCTGCGCCTTCCGCTGCAAAGGCAACGCTGGATTTATTGGAGTACGGCGAAGGGACGGGCGTCGTTATTGAACAGGACAAGGTCCGACCTGAATTCATTCCCGCGCGCGAATTCGAGGATATTATCGAGGACGGCCGAAGCGCACGCAACTCCGAGCGCGCGCGAGCAATCTTGCTCGAGGACCGCCGGATGCAGACCTACCTCGAAGAAAATGCTTTCTTTGATCTCGCAGGCAAGATCATGCCGAGAAAGAAAGGCTTCTTCCGAACTGTTAAGGGTAATCAGTATCGAATCTTGAACCAGCCCGAGACCGCTCCCGTTGGTGCATTGGTTGTTATTCACGCTCGTGCCGAGCGCGACCAGAATGGCGAGATTGGCTTGAACATCCTCGATATTAGGTCGCTGGACGACGAGTAGGTTCACGCCGTTCTCCCTCCTGAGCAGCGAGGCCAGAACCGAATCCGCCAATCGTGCATCTCCAATGGCATCAACCTTAAAGGACGATGTCGGAGGGGGTGCTATGGCTCTAACTGCATCGGGAGACGACTCTTGGAAGCTGCCTCAGCTGTCTGCTTTCGGGCAATCGCAGCTTATGCTGAATGACCGAAATTGGGGCGCTTTGCCGACTTTCTGCTTTCCCCTCAGCAATAGGCAGGTTTTGGTTTCATGCGACACTCACTGGTGTAAGCCTGAGCGACCGGGCCTGGATCGGAGTTGGCCGATCAGCAACGCTCCAGCTTCAGGGCAGGTTGGCGCGTTGGAGCGGTCCTGCGTCGCCTCACCAGAGGTCCCGTAGTTCCGCTCCGGATGCTCGCCTAATTTGCGGCTTTACTCGCCCTTAGATCATCGAGATAGTCGCTCCACCACTGCGCCATCTTGACCCGCTCATCCCAATACTGACCCCGGTTGTAGGTCCCGCGAATGGCATTGCTGTCGCCGTGCGCTAGGGCACGTTCGATGGCGTCAGGATGCCACAGCCCGCTTTCGTTGAGCAGCGTGGATGCCGTCGACCGGAAGCCGTGTGCCGTCATGTCATCCTTGCTGTAGCCCATACGGCGAAACGACGAGTTGATGGTGTTCTCACTCATCGGGCGTAGTCGGGTATGGAAGGCTGGGAAGATGTAGCCTTGCCCCCCGGTGACCGCTTTCAGCTCCTTAAGCAGTTCGAGCACCTGTCGCGAAAGCGGTACCGCGTGAGTGCGGCGGGCCTTCATCTTGCCGGCAGGAATCGTCCAGATCGCTTTCTCAAAGTCGATCTCCTGCCACTCGCCGTGCCGCATTTCGCCCGGGCGGACGAAAATGTGCGGGGCAACCTTCAGCGCCAACTTCGTGATCGGGTAGCATTCGAACGCATCGATGGCACGCAGCAGTTCGCCGAGCTTCTCTGGTTCGAGGATCGCCGCATAGTGGCGTGCCTGCGGCGTCAGTAGTGCCCCCTTGAGGATAGCAGTAGGGTCCGTCGTGCAGCGGCCAGTGGCCGCACCATAACGGAATACCCGGCTTGCAAAGGAGCGGCACTTCTTGGCGGTCTCACGGTTGCCCCGCGCCTCCAGCTTCTTGAGCGGCGCTAGTATCATCTGTGGGTCGACATCCGAAATCGGCATGTGTCCGATCGCTGGCTTGAGAAGATTGAGGAACCAGCGGGCCTTTAGCAGAGTGGCCTCGGCGCGGCCTTCGCCGACCATCTTGTTCTCGATGTACTCGCGGGCGACCGACTCGAAGGTGTTGGCGGCACTGATCTTGGCCGTTGCCTTGTTCTTCTTGCGCGTCAAAGCAGGGTCTTCTCCCTTGGCAATACGCAGCCTGAGTTCGTCGCGCTCGAGGCGGGCCGCCTGAAGACTAACTTCGGGCCAGGCACCAAGAGCGATCCTCTTTTCTTTGCCGCCTACATAATACTTCAGCCGCCAGAGTTTCGAGCCGTTGGGGAAGATTTCGAGGTAGAGGCCGCGCTCATCGGCGCGCTTGTAGGCGGTAGCAACGGGCGAAAAAGCTCGGATTTGCAAGACTGTCAGTGACATTTGGGGGCATGACCTTTCGCCAGAAAGGGGCATGTGGGGGCAGATGCCCCGCTCCATGCCCCTGATTGTGGGGGCACGGCCTGAAACAGCGTGAAACACGCGGCATCAAATCCAGCCAAAAATGGCAGAATTCTGGGGTTTTTTCAAGGTTTTTGATGCCACTCCCGCAGGAGTTTTGGTGCCCAGAAGAGGACTCGAACCTCCACGACCTTGCGATCGCCAGCACCTGAAGCTGGTGCGTCTACCAATTCCGCCATCTGGGCACGGGGTAGGCGGCGCGCTTAGCGGCGGTTCTATGGCCTTGTCAACACGTTCTTGGCGGGCCAAAGGCGCGAGCCAAGGCAAGGAGCGCATTTTCATGAAGACGAGCGTGGTGACGGTCTTTGGCGGTGGCGGGTTCATCGGGCGCTATGTGGTGCAGGATCTGCTGGATGGCGGCCAGGGCGACCGGGTCCGCATTGCCCAGCGCGATCCCAAATCGGCCTGGTTCCTGCGCCCGATGGGCGGATTGGGGCAGACCCAGTTCGCGGCGGCCGATATTCGCCGCCCCGACAGCGTGGCGCGCGCGGTCGAGGGTGCGGATGCGGTCGTCAATCTGGTCGGCGTGCTGGCCGGGGATTTTGACGGCTTCCATGTCGCGGGCGCGCGCAACGTCGCCGAAGCGGCGGCGCGGGCGGGCGTGCGCAGCCTTGTCCATGTTTCGGCCATCGGTGCCGATCCGGCCTCGGCCTCACGCTATGGCCGGTCGAAGGGCGAAGGCGAAGCGGCGGTGCGCGCGGCCTTTCCGGGCGCGACCATCCTGCGCCCGTCGATCGTGTTCGGGCGCGAGGACGGCTTCACCAACCGTTTCGCCCAGCTGATCCGCATGCTGCCGGTCGTCCCCGTGGTGCGCGGCGCGACGCGGTTCCAGCCGGTGTTCGTCGCCGATCTGGCGCGCGCGGCGGCCGAATCGGTCGCGCGGCCCGATCTGCATGGCGGGCGGACCTATGACATTGGCGGGCCGGAAACGGTGTCGATGGCCGAGCTGATGCGGCTGCTGGCCGAATGGACGGGGCGCAGCCCGCTGTTCATCGACCTGCCCGATGCGGCGACGGCGGCGCTGGCCCGCCTTGCCGGCTGGGCACCGGGTGCGCCGATCACCTGGGATCAGTGGCTGATGCTGCAGACCGACAATGTCGTCGCCCCCGGCGCGCCGGGGCTGGAGGCTTTTGGCATCCAGCCGACGCCGCTCGCCGCGGTCGCGCCGTCCTGGCTGGTCCAGTATCGCCGCCAGGGCCGGTTTGACGGGCTGAAGACCGGCTGACCAGCGGCGCGGGGGCGGCGGCGGCGCTGCCTTCCCCCTGTCCGGCGATTGCCCTGCCCGCCCCCGGACGGGCGATTCACCCTTCCGCCCGCCCCGGCCGGTCGCGCCGGGGCTGGCTCATCCGGCCGGAGCCTCCGCCATGCCCCTGATCCTGACCGCCATCCTGCTCGGCATTGTCGAGGGACTGACCGAGTTTCTGCCCGTGTCGTCGACCGGGCATCTGATCCTCGCCGCCGAGTTGCTCGGCTACCGGGCGGAACAATGGGCGACGTTCAACGTCGTCATCCAGCTCGGGGCGATTCTCGCGGTGATCGTGCTCTACTGGCGCACCTTCTGGGCGGTCGCGCTCGGCCTGTTCGGCGGCGAGGCGACGTCGTGGCGATTCGCGCTCAACCTGCTGATCGCCTTTGCCCCCTCGGTCGTGCTCGGCCTGTTGTTCATCGATGCGATCGAAGGGCTGCTGGGCAATGCGGTGGTCGTCGCCATCGCGCTGGTGCTGGGCGGGATCGCGATTCTGGTGATCGAGGCGCTGGCGCGCGGCTCCACCCTGCCGCCGGGCATTGCCTCCCTGCCCTATGCCCGCGCGCTCGGCGTCGGGCTGATCCAGTGTCTGGCGATGATTCCGGGCGTCAGCCGGTCGGGCGCGACGATCATGGGCGCGCTGGCAATGGGCGTCGAACGGCGGACGGCGGCCGAGTTCAGCTTTTTCCTCGCCGTGCCGACGATGCTGGGCGCGACCACCCTGTCGCTCCTCAAGCATGGCGACGATCTGGCGGCGGCCAATGTCGATTGGGGGCTGATCGGCATCGGCTTTGTCGTGTCGTTCATCGTCGCGCTGGTCGTGATCAAATGGTTTGTCGGGCTGGTGTCGCGGCGCGGCTTTGCGCCCTTTGCCTGGTACCGCATCGTCGCCGGCAGCCTCGCGCTGGTCTGGCTGCTGGCAAGATAGGTCCGATCCGGTCTTTTTATCGCTACCGCCCGACTGACAAACACAGACTTGCCGGGCGGCATGAAAATATCGGGTCAGCAAAACTGACCTTCATTCGATTCATTGCGTGACTTGGGCGCGCAGCTTTGCAATATGGTCGCGAAAAGGAGCGCGGCCATGGCCGATACACCGATGCTGAAGTTCGTCGAGCGGGATCAGGCCTATCCGGCCAAGCGCGCAGCGCCGCTCCGCGCCGAGGATTTCCGCGAGATTGCCGACCGTTACGCCGCGCCCGATGCCGAGGCGCAGGCCGGGCGCTGCTCGCAATGCGGCGTGCCTTATTGTTCGGTGCATTGCCCGCTACACAACCACATCCCCGACTGGCTGCGCCTGACCGCCGAGGGGCGGCTGCGCGAAGCCTATGAGCTGTCGAACGCCACCTCGACCATGCCGGAGATTTGCGGGCGCATCTGCCCGCAGGACCGGCTGTGCGAGGGCAATTGCGTGATCGAGTTTTCCGGCCATGGCGCGGTCACCATCGGCTCGGTCGAAAAGTTCATCACCGACACCGCCTGGGAACAGGGCTGGGTGGAACCGCTGGTGCCCGGCCCGGCGCGCGGCCAGTCGGTCGGCGTGATCGGTGCCGGCCCGGCGGGGCTGAGCGCGGCCGAATATCTGCGCGGGCTGGGCTATAACGTGCATGTCTATGACCGGCATGACCGGGCGGGCGGGCTGCTCACCTACGGCATCCCCGGCTTCAAGCTGGAAAAACCGGTGGTGATGCGCCGCATCGACCGGCTGGCCGAAGGCGGCATCATGTTCCATCAGGGGGCCGATGTCGGCGGCGCGCTGCCCTTTGCCGAGCTGCGCGCGCGCCATGATGCGGTGCTGATCGCAACCGGCGTCTATCGCCCGCGCGCGATCAAGGCGCCCGGCGTGGGCAGCGACGGGATCGTCGATGCGCTCGACTATCTGATCGCGTCCAACCGCAAGGGCTTTGGCGATGCGGTGCCGGCGTTCGACAGCGGCGCGCTCGATGCGAAAGGCCGGCATGTCGTGGTGATCGGCGGCGGCGACACGGCGATGGACTGTGTCCGCACCGCCGTCCGCCAGGGCGCGGCATCGGTCAAATGCCTGTATCGCCGCGACCGCGCGAACATGCCCGGATCGCAGCGCGAAGTCGCCAATGCCGAGGAGGAAGGCGTCGAGTTTGTCTGGCTGTCCGCGCCCGAGGCGTTCGAGGCGGACGGCAATGGCCGGGTGGCGGCGGTGCGCGCGACCGGCATGCGGCTGGGCGCGCCCGACGCCAGCGGCCGCCGCGCCCCCGAGCCCGATCCTGATGCGCAGTTCCGGCTGGAGGCCGATCTGGTGATCAAGGCGCTGGGATTCGAAGCCGAAGATCTGCCGCGCCTGTTCGCCACCCCCGAACTGGGCGTCACCCGCTGGGGCACGATCCGCATCGATCACAAGACGATGATGACCAGCCTTGACGGTGTGTTTGCCGCCGGCGACATCGTCCGCGGCGCAAGCCTGGTGGTGTGGGCGATCCGCGACGGCCGCGACGTGGCCGACCGGATGCACGCCTGGCTGAAGGCCAAGGCGAAAGCCGGAACGGAACACAAGGAAAGGGTGGCAGCGTGAGCATTTTCGACGGACATTTCATGGCATCCCGGCTGGCGGCAGCGATGGTGATCGCGGCGGCCATCGCCCCATCGGCGATGGCGGTCGCGCAGCCTGCATCCCCGGCACCGCTGGCGACGGCGGCGACGCCGTCGGTCGCCGCGCAGCTGGTCGAGATCGTCATAGAGCCCGAGAAAACACTGGCGGCGACCCGCAAACAGTCACTCGACCAGCTGATGTCCATGCTGCGCAACGACCCCAATGCGGTCAGCCTGGACAAACAGCGTCCGGGGCTGTTCGACGCGGTGGCCAAGGCAGTCGATGCGGAGTTGCAGACCGTCATGGCCGACGTGCTGGTGAAGACGCGCGACCGCTATGTGCGGGCGTTGGAGTCCCGGCTGACGCAGAAGGAGATGGACGATCTGCTCGGCTTCTACCGGTCGCCAGCCGGCCAGCGCCTGCTCGCGCAGGGACGGCAGGCCATGTTGGCCAAGGGGGGCGAGTTGGCCGCGCAGGCAGCGGCGGAAAAGCAGACCCGGGTAGATGCCAGCGACGTCAACGCGATGAACAATGCCGCCGTTGCCGCCGCGATGCAGGCGATCAGGCCGGAAGACATCCCGGTGCTGACGGCCTTTGCCCGGGGCAGCATCGGACCGAAGCTCGCCGCGCTGCAGAACGAGCTTGGCCCCGTCATCATGGCCGACACCAACAAGGCGCTCGAAGCCAGCCTGCCGCGCCTGATGGAGCGGTTGCAGGCCGCCACGCGCCAGCATCTGGGCGTGAAATGATGATGCCGGACGCCCCGCTGCCGGTCTCGACAGACCGCACCGCCGAACGCGAACGCCTTGCGCGCGAGGGCATGTATCGCCCCGAGTTCGAAAGCGATGCCTGTGGCGTCGGGCTGGTCGCGGCGACCGACGGGCGGGCGTCGCGCCGCGTGGTGGCGGCGGCGATCGATGCGCTGAAGGCAGTGTGGCACCGGGGCGCGGTCGATGCCGATGGCATGACCGGCGATGGTGCGGGGCTGCATGTCGATCTGCCGGCGCGCTTCTTCGACGATGCGATTGCCGACAGCGGCCACCGGCCGCTGCCCAACCGGCTGGCGGTCGGCATGATCTTTTTGCCGCGCACCGATCTGGCGGCGCAGGAGACGTGCCGGACGATCGTCGAATCCGAGGTGATCGATGCCGGCTACACCATCTATGGCTGGCGGCAGGTGCCGGTCGATGTGTCGGTGATCGGGCGCAAGGCGCAGGAAACCCGGCCCGAGATCGAACAGATCATGATCGCCGGCCCGCTGCCCGGCGACCAGTCGGCCGCCGAGTTCGAGAAGAATCTCTATCTCGTCCGCCGCCGGATCGAGAAAAAGGTGATCGCCGCGCAGATTGCTGGCTTCTACATCTGTTCGCTCAGCTGCCAGTCGATCATCTACAAGGGGCTGTTCCTCGCGGAATCGCTCAGCCTGTTCTATCCCGATCTTCAGGATGAACGGTTCGAAAGCCGGCTGGCGATCTTCCACCAGCGTTATTCGACCAACACCTTCCCGCAATGGTGGCTGGCCCAGCCCTTCCGGTGCCTGGCGCACAATGGCGAGATCAACACGATCCGCGGCAACAAGAACTGGATGAAAAGCCATGAGATCAAGATGGCGAGCCTCGCCTTTGGCGAGCATAGCGAGGACATCAAGCCGCTGATCCCGGCCGGGGCGTCGGACACGGCCGCGCTCGATGCGGTGTTCGAGGCGATCTGCCGCTCGGGCCGCGACGCGCCGACCGCCAAGCTGATGCTGGTCCCCGAAGCCTGGCAGAACGAGCCGGGCATGGATCCGGCCAAGCGCGCGATGTACGAATATTTGGCCAGCGTGATGGAGCCATGGGACGGCCCGGCGGCGCTGGCGATGACCGACGGGCGCTGGGCCGTCGCGGGCATGGACCGCAACGCGCTGCGTCCGCTGCGCTACACGCTGACCGGTGACGGGCTGCTGATCGTCGGCTCCGAAACCGGCATGGTGGTGGTGCCCGAGACGATGGTGACCGCCAAGGGGCGGCTTGGCCCCGGCGAGATGATCGCCATCGATCTGGACGAAGGCGCATTGCTGTTCGATGCCGAGATCAAGGCGCGGCTGGCGGGCGAGCATCCCTATGAGGCGATGGTCGGCGGCTTCCGCACGCTCGCCGATCTGCCGCCGGCCGAGGGCGATCCCCTGCCCGCGCTCGACCGCGCGGCGCTGACGCGGCGGCAGGTGGCGGCCGGGCTGACGCTCGAGGATATGGAGCTGATCCTGTCGCCGATGGTCGAGGACGGCAAGGAAGCCGTCGGCTCGATGGGCGACGACACGCCGCTTGCGGTGATTTCCGACAAGCCGCGCAACATCGCGCAGTTTTTCCGCCAGAATTTCAGCCAGGTCACCAACCCGCCGATCGATTCATTGCGCGAACGGCATGTGATGTCGCTCAAGACGCGGTTCGGCAATCTGGCCAACATCCTCGATGTCGAGGCGCAAAGCTCGAACGTCCTGGTGCTCGACACGCCGGTGCTCAGCTGTGCCGACTGGGCGCGGCTCAAGGCGTCATTCGGCGATCAGGCGGCCGATATCGACTGCACCTATGAGGCCGATGGCGGGCCGGACCGGCTGCGCGCCGCCATCGCCCGCATCCGCATCGAGGCCGAACGCGCGGTGCGCGAGGGCCGGACCGAGCTGTTCCTGACCGACGAGGGCGTGGGCGAAGCGCGCATGGCCGTGCAGATGGTGCTGGCGGCGGCGGCCGTGCACACCCATCTGGTCCGCCAGGGGCTGCGCAGCTATGCCTCGATCAATGTCCGCGCGTCGGAATGTCTCGACACCCATTATTTCGCGGTGCTGATCGGGGTTGGCGCGACCACCGTCAATGCCTGGCTGGCCGAAGCCTCGATTGCCGACCGCCATGCGCGCGGGCTGTTCGGGGCGCTCAGCCTTGATCAGGCGATCGACAATTACCGCCGCGCCATAGGCGACGGGCTGCTCAAGATCATGTCGAAAATGGGGATCGCGGTGATCTCCAGCTATCGCGGCGGCTATAACTTCGAGGCGGTCGGGCTGAGCCGCGCGCTGGTCAACGACCTGTTCCCCGGCATGCCGGCCAGGATTTCGGGCGAAGGCTATGCCTCGATCCATCTCAATGCCCGGCTGCGCCACGAAGCGGCCTGGGATGCGGGGGTGGCGCGGCTGCCGGTCGGCGGCTTCTACCGCCAGCGCCATGACGGCGAGGTTCATGCCTATTCGGCGCAGCTGATGCACCTGTTGCAGACGGCAGTCGCCACCGACAGCTATTCGACCTATCTCGCCTTTTCGCGCGGGGTGCGTGATCTGCCGCCCGTCTATCTGCGCGACCTGCTGGAGTTCAATCCTGCGCGCGAGGCGGTGCCGCTCGACCAGGTCGAGGCGATCACCGAGATCCGCAAGCGCTTCGTGACGCCGGGGATGAGCCTGGGTGCGCTGTCGCCCGAGGCGCATGAGACGCTGGCCATTGCGATGAACCGCATCGGCGCCAAGGCGGTGTCGGGCGAAGGCGGCGAGGATCCGGCGCGCTTCGTGCCCTATGCCAATGGCGACAATGCCAACTCGGTCATCAAGCAGATCGCCTCGGGCCGGTTCGGCGTCACCGCCGAATATCTGGGCGCGTGCGAGGAGATCGAGATCAAGGTGGCGCAAGGGGCCAAGCCCGGCGAGGGCGGCCAGCTGCCGGGCTTCAAGGTCACCGACATGATCGCCCGGCTGCGCCATTCGACGCCGGGCGTCACGCTGATCAGCCCGCCGCCGCATCATGACATCTATTCGATCGAGGATCTGGCGCAGCTGATCTATGATCTGAAGATGATCAACCCGCGCGCGCGGGTGTGCGTGAAGCTCGTGTCCTCGGCGGGCATCGGCACGGTCGCGGCGGGCGTGGCCAAGGCGCATGCCGACGTCATTCTGGTGTCGGGCCATAATGGCGGCACCGGCGCCAGCCCGCACACCAGCATCAAATATGCCGGCACGCCGTGGGAAATGGGCCTGTCCGAAGTCAACCAGACGCTGACGCTCAACGGGCTGCGCGGCCGGGTGAAGCTGAGGACCGATGGCGGGCTGAAGACCGGACGCGACATCGTCATCGCCGCGATCCTGGGCGCGGAGGAGTTCGGCATCGGCACGCTCAGCCTGGTTGCCATGGGCTGCATCATGGTGCGGCAATGCCATTCCAACACCTGCCCGGTCGGCGTGTGCACGCAGGATGAAAAGCTGCGCGCCCGCTTCACCGGCAGCCCGGAAAAGGTCATCAACCTGATGACCTTCATCGCCGAAGAGGTGCGCGAGATTCTGAGCCGGCTCGGCTGCCGGTCGCTCGACGAGGTGATCGGCCGTACCGAGCTGCTGCGTCAGGTGAGCCGCGGGGCCGAGCATCTCGACGATCTCGACCTCAATCCCATCCTCGCCAAGGTCGATGCCGCCGATCATGAGCGCCGCTTCAGCCTGCCGACCTTCCGCAACGAAGTGCCGCCAAGCCTCGACGCGCAGATGATCGCCGATGCCCGCGCGGTGTTCGAGCGCGGCGAGCGGATGCAGCTGACCTATAATGTCCGCAACACCCACCGCGCGGTCGGCACCCGGCTGTCGGCGGAGGTCACGCAGCGTTTCGGCATGTCGGCGCTGGCCGATCATCATGTGCAGGTGCGGCTGCGCGGCTCGGCGGGCCAGTCGCTGGGCGCGTTCCTGTGCAAGGGCATCACGCTGGAAGTGTTCGGCGACGCCAATGACTATGTCGGCAAGGGGCTGTCGGGCGGCATCATCGTCGTCAGGCCGATGGTCAGCTCGCCGCTCATGAGCCAGGACAATGTGATCATCGGCAACACCGTGCTTTATGGCGCGACCTCGGGCCGGCTGTTCGCCGCCGGGCGCGCGGGCGAGCGGTTTGCCGTCCGCAACTCAGGCGCGACCGTGGTGGTCGAGGGCTGCGGGGCCAATGGCTGCGAATATATGACCGGCGGCACCGCGGTAATCCTGGGCGCGGTGGGGGCGAATTTCGGGGCGGGCATGACCGGCGGCATGGCGTTCGTGCTCGATCTCGACGGCCGCTTTGCCGACCGCGCCAACCCCGAATCGATCATCTGGCGGCGGCTGGGCGCGGCGCATTGGGAAGAGCATGTGCGCGGCCTGATCGCCGAACATGCGCTCGCCACCGACAGCAAATGGGCGCGCGGGCTGATCGAGGACTGGGACCGGACGCGAGAGTTGATCTGGCAGGTGGTGCCGCGCGAAATGCTCGGCCGCCTGCCCCAGCCGCTCGACGACGCGCCCGAGGCGGTGGCCGCCGAATAAGGGCGGCTAGCCCCCCCTCCCCGCTTTCGCGGCCGCCAGCGCCCTCTTGCGCCGCCTCGCGTTCGGCTATAGAACAAAGGCGGAACAAGGGTGTGGGAGAAGGATCATGGACGGCGGCTGTCACTGCGGCGCGATCCGCTACCGGCTGGCGGGCGATGTCGCCAACCACACTTTGTGCCATTGCAGCGACTGCCGCCGCGCGGCCGGCGCGCCGATGGTCGGCTGGATCATGATGGCGCGCGCGGGTGTCGAGCTGCTGCAAGGCAGCCCGCAAATCTATGCCTCGTCCGAACATGCCCGCCGCCATTTCTGCGCCGCCTGCGGGACCGGGCTGTTCTACACCAACGACACGATGCTGCCCGGGCTGATCGACGTGCAGTCGGCGACGCTTGACGATCCCGAGGCGGTGCCGCCGACCGACCAGATCCAGATCGCCGAGCGGCTGGGCTGGATGACCGGGATCGACGCCCTGCCCGTTCACGCCCGTTATCCCGGCATGGGGTGATGCAGGTGCTGACCGGGGCGGCATTTTGCCGTCATGGCATCTTTCGCCGCCGCGCCGAACGGCCTAACAGCCATCACCATGTGGCAGCTTTATCAGTTTCCGCTCTGCCCCTTTTCGCGCAAGGTCCGCCTGCTGCTGGGTGAAAAGGGCATCGGCTACGATCTGGTGCGCGAATCCCCGTGGGAGCGGCGCGACGAGTTTCTGGACATGAACCCGGCCGGGCGCACCCCGGTGATGGTCGAGGCGGCCAAGGGCCTGACGCTGATCGACAGCTGGGCGATCTGCGAATATTTCGAGGAAACGGTCGAACAGGCGCCGATGATCAACGGCACCTCGGTCAACCGCGCCGAGATCCGCCGGCTGGTCGCGTGGTTCGACGAGCAATTCCATGCCGATGTCGTCGCGCCATTGATGCACGAACGCATGAAGAAGCGGCTGATCGACCGCACCAGCCCTGATGCCCGCGTGCTGCGCGATGCGATGAAGCTGGCGGTCAACCATCTCGATTATGTCGATTATCTGCTCGACCATCGCAACTGGCTGGGCGGCGCGACGATGAGCCTGGCCGATCTGGCGGCGGCGGCCCATATCTCGGTCGCCGATTATCTGGGCGGCATCGACTGGCGCGGCCATGCCCAGACCCAGCGCTGGTATGCGGCGCTCAAAAGCCGGCCGAGCTTCCGCCCGCTTCTGTCGGAACGCATGGAGGTGATCACCCCGCCGCCGCATTACGACAAGGTCGATTTCTGATCGCGCGAACCGCCCATCGCGTCGCTGCTTGACCGCCCGCCCCGCTTCCGGTCCAGTGCCGGGGGCAGAATAAGGGGGATGGCGGAATGGCGCGGCGCGCACGGCCGGGATGGGAACAGCCGCGACGCGGCCGCAAATGGCGCACGGCGCTGGCGCTCGCTGTCCTGCTGATCGCGGGGCTTGCGGCGGTGATGGCGGTCAATGCCTGGCGGATGCGCGCCGAACCGCTTGCCACCACCCTGCCCCCGCCCCCGCCGGTCGATCCGGCCGCGATCGCGCGGCTGGCGGTGGCGCTGCGCATCCCGACCATCTCGACCGCCGATGCGCCGCCGCCCGCGCCGGCGCTCGCCGCCTTTCACGCCCATCTGGCGGCCAGCTTTCCGCGCGTCCACCAGACGCTCAGCCGTGAGGTGCTGGCCGGCGGCACCCTGCTCTACACCTGGCCGGGGCGCGATCCGGCCGCCCCGGCGCTGCTGCTTGCCGCGCATCAGGATGTGGTGCCGATCGATCCGGGCAGCGCCGCGCGCTGGACGCATCCGCCCTTTGCGGGGACGGTCGCGGACGGCCATGTCTGGGGCCGGGGGGCGATTGACGACAAGGCCTCGCTGATGGCGATCCTCGAGGCGGCGGAGCGGCTGGCGGCGCGCGGCATCCGCCCGCGCCAGACCGTCTATCTCGCTTTCGGCCATGACGAGGAACGCGGCGGCAGCGGCGCACGCGCGGTCGCGCAGTTGCTCCGCCAGCGGGGCGCGCGGATCGGCCTGGCGCTCGACGAAGGCTATGCGGTGCTCGACGGCGTGCTGTCATTCGTGCGCGCGCCGGTCGCGGTCATCGGCACGGCGGAAAAAGGCTATGTCTCGGTCGAGCTGATCGCGCGCGGCACCGGCGGCCACAGCTCGATGCCCGGCGACGACAATGCCGCCGCCCGGCTGTCGCGCGCGGTGGACCGCATCTTCGACGATCAGCTGCCGGCCCGGCTCGACGGCCCGGCGGGCGCGCTGATCGATCATGTCGCGCCCCATGCCGACTGGCCGATGCGCGCGGTGCTCGCCAATCGCTGGCTGACCGCGCCGCTGATCCGCCGCGCCTTCCTGGCGCGCCCCGATACGGCGGCGCTGCTGCGCACGACGACGGCCCCGACCATCCTTGCCGCCGGCAGCAAGGACAATGTGCTGCCGCAGACCGCGCGGGCGGTGATCAACCACCGCATCCTGCCCGGCGACAGCCGCGCCGGCGTGCTTGCCCATGACCGCGCGGCCGCCGACGACCCGGGGGTGATGCTGCGCGCTTTGCCCGGCGGGCATGAACCCAGCCAGCCCGCCGATCCCGCCGGACCCGATTTCCAGCGGCTGAAGGCGGTGGTGCGCAGCCATTTCCCCAACGCCGTGATCGCCCCGGGGCTGGTGCTGGGGGCGACCGATGGCCGCGCTTATGAAGGGCTGGCGCGCAGCGTGCTGCGCTTCATGCCGATCGTGATGACGCGCGCCGATCTTGCCCGGTTTCACGGCAATGACGAGCGGCTGGCAGTCGACCAATATATGCGCGCCATCGCATTCTATCAGGCGCTGCTTGCCGGGTGACAGGCTTCCGGCAGGCCGGAAGCTTTGTTAGATCGTCGGCTGACTGAAAAACGGGGCCGGCGCGGCGATGCCGGGCCGAAGGGGGATCATGTTCGGCTATTTCATCGGCGCGGTGCCGGATTTTCTCGCCTATTTCGGGGCGGCCATCGCGCTCGCCGCGCTGTTCCTGTTCGTTTATGTGCGGCTGACCCCGCACCGCGAACTGGCGCTGATCCGCGACGGCAACAGCGCGGCGGCGACGCAGCTGACCGGCACCTTTCTGGGCTTTGCGATCCCGGTTGCGACCGTCATCGGCCATTCGGTCAGCATCCCCGACATGCTGCTATGGGGCGCGGTGGCGGCAGTGGTGCAATTGCTCGTCTTTCTGGTCATCGCGCGGCTGGTGTTTGCCGGCATTTCGGCGCGCATCGCCGAAGGCTGCACCGCCTCGGGCATTTTCGTCGGCGGGATCGGGCTGGGGATCGGCATCCTCCAGGCCGCCTGCATGATCCCCTGAGCGCGCGGCGATGAAGAAGCAGCTGCCAATGACCGCCGCGATGGCCGCCGCCATCGCCGCCCTGCCCGCCTGTTCGCCGCGCGACGACTGGGGTGAGCCGATGGTCGCCGACCGCGACACCGCGATCTGCGTCAACGAAGCGGGCGAGCGCGTGGACGACGATCTGTGCGCCGATGGCCGCAGCGGCGGCGCGCGCTTTTACGGCAATTCGCGGCCCGGCTTTCTCTGGTATTATCTCGGCCGCCGCTCGGCCATTCCCTATTATGGCGACAGCATCCATGACCGCCGCCATGCGGTCGCGGGCAGTTTCGTGCCGGTCGCGGGGACCAGCTATGCCGAAGCGCCGGTCGGCAGCCGGATCACGCGCAGCCAGGCGGTCAAGCGCGGCGGGCTGGGGCTGAGCAGCCGCCGCTTCGGCAGCGGACGCGGCTGACCCGGTGGACCGGATCGCCATCGCCCCGCGCCCCGGCTGGGCCGGGATCGTCGCGGCGCAGGGGCTGGTCTGGCACAGCGAAGCCGAGCGCCCCTATTGGGACGAAAGCGGCTGTTATCGCTTCACGCTTGCCGAAATCCTGATGATCGAGGCCGCGGTCGAGGAGATCTACCGGCTGTTCGTCGCCGCCGGGGAACGGATTGCGGGCGACGATGCGCTGATGGCGCGCTTCGGCATTCCCGACTGGTGCCGGGATGCGGTCGCCGCGTCATGGGCGGGCCGGCCGCCCGCGCTCGACCATGGCCGGTTCGATTTCGGCTATGACGGCAGCGGCGCGCCCGCTTTGTTCGAGTTCAACTGCGACACGCCGACCGCGCTGCTGGAAACCGCGGTCATCCAGTGGAACTGGAAAGAGGACGTGTTTCCCGGCCATGACCAGTTCAACAGCCTGCATGAAAAGCTGATCGCCGCATGGCAGCGCATGGCCGGCGCGCTGCCGGACAAAAGACTGTGGTTCGGCCATGTCGCCGATCCGGCGCATGAAGACACGATCACCACCATTTATCTGCGCGAACTGGCCGAGCTGGCGGGGATCGAGACGCTGGGCGTGATCATCGACGATATCGGCCTTGATGCCGCCGGGCGGATCGTCGACGGCGATGACCGGCTGATCAGCGCGATCTTCAAGCTTTATCCCTGGGAATGGATCGTCGCCGAACCGTTCGGGCGCGACATTGTCCGCCATCTGCCCGACACTTTCTGGATCGAGCCGATCTGGAAGATGATCTGGAGCAACAAGGCGGTGCTGCCGCTGCTGTGGGAGATGTTTCCCGGCCATCCCAATCTGCTGCCGGCCAGTTTCGACGCCACAGGGGTCGGGCCGGATCATGTCGTCAAGCCGTGCCTCGCGCGCGAGGGGGCGAACATCGCGCTCGTCGAGGGCGGCCGCCTGCGTGCCCGGGCGGGTGGCAGCTATGACGGGCCGTGCGTCTATCAGCAGCTTTACCGGCTGCGCGATTTCGGGCGCGGCTATCCGGTGCTCGGCTGCTGGGTCGTGGGCGGCGAGGCGGCGGGCATGGGCATCCGCGAAGACGGGCTGATCACCGGCAACACCGCGCGGTTCGTGCCGCACATCATCGACGGCTAGAGCATTTTCAAGCCGGGCAGACTCACCCGTCGACTCGGAAAATCCGGCAAATCAAAGGTCTAAAGCGGCAACCCGCAGCCGAGGGCAGGAGAAGGCAGATGACACGCTTCCAGGCGATGACCGACACGCTCAAAGAACTGGTCATGCTCTACCTGCTGCTGCTCGGCCTCGCCGCGCTCGGCTTCATGATCCTCGAAGGGCATGATCTCCCGACCAGCCTCTATTGGGCCGGCACCACCGCAACCTCGACCGGCTATGGCGACATCGTGCCGCGCACGCCCGGCGGACGCTGGCTCGCGCTGGCGCTGATGCACGCATCGGTGTTTATCGTCGCGCCGCTGATCGTGGTGCGGCTGATCGATCGGCTGATCCATGACAGCGACGCCTTCACCCATGCCGAACAGGTGACGATCATCGAAACGCTGGCGCGCATCGAGGCGCGGCTCGACCGGCTGGAACAGCGGGACGGCAGCGCCGCCCCCGGCGTCAGCCGTGGCGGGCGGCGACCAGATAATTGAGCGAGCGGTCGTCGCCCAGCACGAACCCGCGCGCGGGCGAGAAAGCAAGGCCGCAGACATCGGTGACGACCAGCCCGGCGGCGGCCAGATGCGCGGTCAACTCCTCGGGCGTCAGGAACCGGTCCCAGTCATGGGTGCCGCGCGGGATTTTTCCCAGCCCTTCGGCAAGGGTGATCATCATCAGCCGCGCCTTGGCAGTGCGGTTGGGCGTGGACAGGATCATCAGCCCGCCGGGTGCAAGCCGCGCGGCGAGCGCAGCGGCAAACGCCGCCGGATCAGCGACATGCTCGATCACCTCCATCGCGGTGACGAGATCGAACGGCGCGACGTCGAGCGCCGCGACCTCGCCGGCGACATAGTCGATGGCCAGCCCCTGCGCCGCCGCATGGTCGCGCGCGGCGGCGATGTTTTCGGGCGCGGCGTCGATGCCGGTCACCTCCGCCCCCATGCGCGCCAGCGGTTCGGCGAGCAGCCCGGCCCCGCAGCCGACATCGAGCGCGCGCCGCCCGGCGAGCGGACGAAGCGCCCGCCCGTCCCCGCCCCAATGGGCGTCGATCATCCGCCGGACATAGGCGAGCCGCACCGGATTGAGCCGGTGGAGCATCGCCGAGCTGCCGCGCGGGTTCCACCAGTCGGCGGCGAGCGCGCCGAAATGCGCCGCCTCGTCCGGCCGGATGGTCGGGGCGGCGGGCACCGAAGCGGGCGCAGCGGGGCTGACGGAAGCGTCACTTGTGTTCATGGGGTCACTTTCCTATCAGGACGGCCGATTTTCTCCAAGGCAGTCCAGACTTCGATCCATGGCGCGCATCGTAATGAAGTTCGGCGGCACCTCGATGGCCGGGGTGGAACGCATCCAGAATGTCGCGCGCCGCGTGAAGCGCGAGGTCGAGGCCGGCCATCAGGTGGCGGTCGTCGTCTCGGCGATGGCGGGCGAGACCGACCGGCTGGTGTCGTTCTGCCGCGAAGTCTCGCCGCTTTACGATCCGGCCGAATATGATGTGGTGGTCGCCGCCGGCGAACAGGTGACGAGCGGCCTGCTCGCCATCGCGCTCCAGACCATCGGCGTCCCCGCCCGGTCATGGCTGGGCTGGCAGCTGCCGATCGGCACGGTCGGCGGCCATGCCGCGGCGCGGATCGAGGAGATCGACACCGACGCGCTGGATGCCGCGCTCGCCGCGGGTGAAGTGGCGGTCATTCCGGGTTTTCAGGGCATGGCGGACAATGGCCGCATCACCACGCTCGGCCGCGGTGGATCGGACACCTCGGCGGTCGCGGTGGCGGCGGCGATGAAGGCCGACCGGTGCGACATCTACACCGATGTCGACGGCGTCTACACCACCGATCCGCGCATCGTGCCGCGCGCGCGCAAGTTGCAAAAGGTCACCTATGAAGAGATGCTCGAACTGGCGAGCGTCGGCGCGAAGGTGCTCCAGACCCGGTCGGTCGGGCTGGCGATGCGCGAAAATGTGCGCGTGCAGGTGCTGTCGTCGTTCGACGACCGGCCCGGCACGATGATCGTCGGCGACGACGAGATTGAGGAAAGCGAAATGGAACGTCAGCTCATCACCGGCATCGCCCATGACAAGAACGAGGCGAAGATCACCCTGACCGACGTGCCGGACCGGCCGGGCGCCGTCGCCTCGATCTTCGCCCCGCTGGCCGAGGCGAACATCAATGTCGACATGATCGTGCAGAATATCGCGCATGACACCGGCTCGACCGATGTCACCTTCACCGTGCCGATGGCGGAGCTGGCCCGCTCGCTCGACGTGCTCACCCAGGCGCAGGAGCGGATCGGCTATACCCGGCTGGTGCACGACACCAACGTGTCCAAGGTGTCGATCGTCGGCGTCGGCATGCGCTCCAATGCCGGGGTCGCGGCGACGATGTTCCGCACGCTCGGCGAACGCGGCATCAATATCCAGGCGATCACCACGTCGGAGATCAAGGTCTCGGTGCTGATCGAGGAAGATTATACCGAACTCGCGGTGCGTGTGCTGCACACCGCCTATGGCCTCGACGCCGATCAGGCGGCGGCATGAACGCGCCGGCGAAGGTGAGCAGCCAGGACCGGCTGGCCGCGCTGATGGCGCGCGGCGCCGCGTTTCTGGGCAGCGAGGTTGCGGTGCTCGGCGGGGCCATGTCCTGGGTGTCGGAACGGCATCTGGTCGCGGCGATTTCCAATGCCGGCGGCTTCGGCGTCATCGCCTGCGGGGCGATGCCGCCCGCGCTGCTCGATGCCGAGATCGCGGCGACGCGCGCGCTGACCGACAAGCCGTTCGGCGTCAACCTGATTACCATGCACCCCGATCTGGCCGAGCTGATCGCGATCTGCGGCCGCCACCGGGTCAGCCATGTCGTGCTGGCGGGCGGCCTGCCGCCCGCGGGCAGCATCGACGCGCTGAAGGCGACCGGTGCGCGCATCATCTGCTTTGCCCCCGCGCTGGCGCTGGCGCGCAAGCTGCTGCGCTCGGGCGTCGATGCGCTGGTGATCGAGGGGATGGAAGCGGGCGGCCATATCGGCCCGGTTTCGACATCGGTGCTGGCGCAGGAAATCCTGCCCGAATTGGCTGAGGCCGCGCCGATCTTCGTCGCCGGCGGCATCGGCCGGGGCGAGGCGATCGCCACCTATCTGGAGATGGGCGCGGCGGGCGTGCAGCTTGGCACGCGCTTCGTCTGCGCGACCGAGAGCATCGCCCATCCGGCGTTCAAAAAGGCGTTCATCCGCGCTTCGGCGCGCGATGCGGTGGCAAGCGTGCAGATCGATCCGCGCCTGCCGGTGATCCCGGTGCGGGCGCTCAAGAATGCGGGCACCGAGCTGTTCACCGCCAAGCAGCGCGAAGTGGCGGCCCGGCTCGACAATGGCGAGCTCGACATGGCGGCGGCCCAGCTGGAAATCGAGCATTTCTGGGCCGGGGCGCTGCGCCGCGCGGTCATTGACGGCGATGTCGAACATGGTTCGGTGATGGCCGGCCAGTCGGTCGGCATGGTCAAGGCCGAAGAACCGGTGGCCGACATCATTGCCACGCTGATGGCCGAAGCCCGCGCGGCACTGACGCGCAACGCCGGCTGAGCCGGACCTTTACTGGAAAAGGTTTACGTGTCCTTTCGGGACGATCCCGAAAAGAAACATTAACTGTTGCCGAAAAGGGTCGACCGAATCGGCCCGTTCGACTATCGGCAAGTTCGTTAAACGAAGTCAGGGGTGTGAAATGAACAAGTTCCTCGCTGCGGCCGCGTTCGGTGCCGCGGTCCTGTCGGCGCCGGTCTCGGCCGCCACGACCTTCACCTTCACCGGCAACGACCCGGTCAACGGCACCGTGGGCAATGCCTTCAATTATTCGGCAGGTGGCGTGAACTTCCGCGTCTCGGCATGGCGCGCGACCGCCAATGCCGGCGGCTTCACCTACAGCGCCAGCCAGTCCTACCTCGCCCGTTTCGGCAACGGCCTGGGTGCGACCAGCAGCGGCGACCAGAACGGCATGAACAACCTGCACACGGTTGAGAACCAGAACGGTTTCGACTTCGTGCTGATCCAGTTCGACCGCAATGTCCGCCTGACCGGCGCGAACCTCGACACCTACACGGTCGCGGGCTCGTTCGACAATGACGCGACGCTGTCGGCCGGCATCGTCAACGCGCCGTGGAACAGCACGCTGTCGCTGCACACCAACTCGCAGCTGATGACCGCGCTGGTCAGCAACGCCGTGAGCGTGAAGAACAGCCCGGGCACGCCCGACGCGCGCACCTTCAGCTACAACCAGACCGGCAATATCTGGATCCTGGGCGCCGATCACCGGAACACCGACGGCATTGACGGCTTCAAGCTGAAGAGCATCACCTTCAGCCCGGCCGTGCCTGAGCCGGCGACCTGGGCGATGATGATCGGCGGCTTCGGCCTGGTGGGCGCTGCCGCCCGCCGCCGCGGCAACCGTCAGGTCTCGCTGACCGCCTGATCCTTCGGCGCCGGGTCATCCGGCGCCCATGGACTTGCCCCTCGGGGCAATCCCCGGAAGCGCACGGAGCCGGCAGGTTTCGTGCGCTTCTTTGCGCCCGGGCGCTTATCTGGTGTCCGGGCGGGGCCGAGGCTGGACGGGGCGCAATTTCGCGCAAGACGGCTGCGGGTGGCTTTGCTAGCGTCGCACCATGCCGATTGTCGCTGCATCGTCCGCCCGCGAAATCCTGACCCGCCTGCACGATGTGATGGCGTCCAAGGCCAATGCCCAGACCAAGCTCAACCAGGTCGTTGGCATCATCGGCGAACAGCTGTCGAGCGAGGTGTGTTCGATCTACCTGCTGCGCGACGGCGTGCTGGAGCTGTTCGCGACCCGCGGGCTGAAGCAGGAGGCGGTGCACGTCACCAAGCTTGCGCTTGGCGAGGGTCTGGTCGGCACCATCGCCCAGAATGTCGAGGTGCTGAACCTCGACGAAGCCGCCGCCCATCCCGATTTCGCCTACAAGCCCGAAACCGGCGAGGAACGGTTTCACAGCTTTGCCGGGGTGCCGATCATCCGCCGCGAACGCGCGGTGGGCGTGCTGTGCGTCCAGCATTCCGAACCGCGCCGCTATGACGAGGTCGAGATCGAGGCGCTGCAGACGGTTGCCATGGTGCTGTCCGAACTGATCGCCAATGCCGGGCTGATCGACGGGCCGGTGGCTGCCGCCACCCGCGTCCAGTCGAGCGCGCCGCTGCGGCTCGACGGGCAGAAGCTGGTCGAGGGCATGGCGCGCGGCGTCGCCGTGTTCCACCAGCCGCGCGTCACCATCGAGCATACGGTCGCCGAGGACACCGAGGCCGAGCGCCGCCGCGTCTATTCCGCCTTCGTCAAGATGCGCGAACAGATTGAGCGCATGTCCGCCCAGGCCGAATTCGGCACCGGCGGCGAGCATGAAGAGGTGCTCGAGACCTATAAGATGTTCGCCTATGACGAGGGCTGGTCGCGGCGGATCAACGAGGCGATCGACAGCGGCCTGACCGCCGAGGCGGCGATCGAGCGGGTGCAGCAGCGCACGCGGATGCGGATGCGCCAGATCGACGATCCGCTGCTCGCCGACCGGATGCACGATCTGGAGGATCTGTCCAACCGGCTGCTGCGCATCGTCTCCGGCCAGCTCGGCACCGCCGCGCAGATGGGGCTGCGGCAGGACGCGATCCTGATCGCGCGCAATCTCGGCCCGGCCGAGCTGCTCGAATATGATCGCCGCCGGCTGAAAGGGGTGATCCTTGAGGAAGGGTCGCTGACCGCACACGTCACCATCGTCGCGCGCGCCATGGGCGTGCCAGTGCTGGGGCGGGTCAAGGATGTGCGCCGGCTGATCGGCGATGGCGACATGCTGCTGCTCGATGTGGCGCAGGGATCGGTGTTCGTGCGCCCCAACGCCTCGATCGAGGAAGCGTTCGCCGCCAAGCTGACGCTCAGCCAGAAACGCCGCGCCGCTTTTGCCGCGCTGCGCCCGCTGCCGCCGGTGACGCGCGACGGCACGCGCATCACGCTGATGGTCAATGCCGGGCTGCGCGACGATGCGGCGGCGCTGGACGTGACCGGCGCGGACGGCATCGGCCTGTTCCGCACCGAGTTCCAGTTCCTCGTTTCCGCCACCCTGCCGCAGCGCGAGCGCCAGCAGCGGCTCTACCGCGACATTCTGGAGGCAGCGGGCGACCGGCCGGTCACCTTCCGCACCGTCGATATCGGCGGCGACAAGGCGCTGCCCTATATGCGCGCCGACGATCTGGGCGAGGAAAACCCGGCGATGGGCTGGCGCGCGCTGCGCGTCGCGCTCGACCGCGACGGGCTGATGAAGGCGCAGGCGCGCGCGCTGCTCGAGGCGGCGGCCGGGCGCACACTCAACGTCATGTTCCCGATGGTGTCGGAAGTCTGGGAGTTTGACGAGGCGCGCGGGATTTTCGAGGCCCAGCATGGCTGGCTGGCGGCGCGCGGCCGCCAGACCCCGGCCACGATCCGCTATGGCGCGATGCTCGAGGTGCCGGCGCTCGCCGAATGCATGGACCTGCTGCTGCCACGCATCGATTTCCTGTCGATCGGCACCAACGACCTGACCCAGTTCCTGATGGCGGCCGACCGCGCGCATCCCAAGCTTGCCGAACGCTATGACTGGCTGTCGCCGGCGATCCTGCGCTTTCTGCGCCGCGCCGCCGCGCCTGCCCTTGCCCAGGGTGTGCCGGTGACGGTGTGCGGCGAAATGGGCGGCCGCCCGCTCGAGGCGATGGCGCTGCTCGGCATCGGGATCGAACGGCTGTCGATCACCCCGTTCGCGGTCGGCCCGGTCAAGGCGATGGTGCGCACGCTCGATCTCGGGGCGCTGCGCGCGCGGATGGCGGAGTGGCTCGCCCACCCCCCTGCCGATCTGCGGGCGGCGCTGAGCGACTGGGCGATGGCTCAGCAGGTCGAACTGGCCTGATCCGGCGGGCCAAGCCGGTTGACAAGCCATGGCCGGACTTGTGACAAGGTTAATCCGGGCGCGAACCCAACAGGGGCGATGATGAGCGAAAACGAGGCGGTGGGCGATGCGGACCGGGCGGGCGAGCGCCTCAGGGCCGCGCGCGAGGCGGCGGGGCTGAGCCTTGCCGATATCGCCGCGCGCACCCGGGTGACGCAGCGTCATCTGGAAGCGATCGAGGCCGATGATTTCGGGTCGCTGCCCTCGCCCACCTACAGCGTCGGCTTTGCCCGCGCTTACGCCCGTGCGGTTGGCGCGGACGAGGTGGTGATCGCCGCATTGGTTCGCGGCCAGCTGGAAGGCGGGCTGCGCGCCCGGCAGGAAAGCCTCGATCTCGCCCCCGCCGATCCGGCGCGGGTGCCGCCGCGCGGCCTGGCCTGGACCGGGCTGATCCTCGTGCTGCTGCTGGTCGGCGGCTATGTGCTGTGGCGCAGCGACTGGCTGGCGCGCAGCGCCGGGACCGGGACCGACATCGCCGCCGCGCCCGCCCAGCCCGAACCGGCGGCATTGCAGTCACCCGCCGCCCCGCCCCCGGCGGCGGCCGCCCCTGCCCCCGCCACCGGCCCGGTCGTGCTGACCGCCACCGATATCGTCTGGGTGCGCATCACCGATGCCAGCGGCAAGCGCCTGTTCGAAAAGGAAATGCAGCCGGGCGAACGCTATAAGCTGCCCGACGGGGCCGAGGCCCCGGCGATCACCACCGGCCGCCCCAACATGCTGAAGGTGACACTGGGCGACACCGAAATCCCGCCGCTCGGCGAACCGGAAAAGCGGATCAAGAATGTGCCGCTGACCGCCGAGGCGCTGCGCGCGCGCCTTGCCGCAACCGCACCGGCAACGCCTGCCGGCACCCCCGCTGCAACACCGGCACCCGCGCTGGCCCCTACACCGACCCCGGCACCGGCCGGCGCCTGACCTCCGGCCGCACCGGCACCGCATGATCGCCTGACGGAAAAGGCCGCCCACCGCCGGACGCGGTGAACGGCCTTTCGGATCATGCGCGGATCGCGGTCAGGCGAGCACGCGCACCCGCCGCCGGCGCGCCGCCGCCCCGGCCACGCCCATGCCGGCGATGAACATCGCCCAGGTCGCGGGTTCGGGGATCGGCGCCTGGGCATCGGCAAACCGCGCCGCCAGCGTGAAATCATCGATCGCCAGCCCGTCATCGGCACCGCTCGCGTCGAAATCGACGAAGCGGAAGCTGATGTTCGGCCCGCCCGCTGCCAGGTTCAGCCCGTCGAGCGTGTGCGCCAGCACGACGCGGTTCGCCGCCGCATTGCCGTTGAGCGCGCCCACAGAGCCCGTCGTCACCGGCGCGGTGAAGGTGAGCGCGGCAATGTCGGTCCAGCTGCCATTGGTCAGCGTCGTCGCATCCAGGCTGAACTGCACGGTCAGCCGGTCGACGCGCCCCAGCGTCCCTAGCCGCCATTGTTCGCCGGCAAAGCCGATGTCGAAGCCGGTGATCGTGCGGCCGGTGTCGTTGTTGAACACCACGCCAAACAGCGGCGCGAGACTGCCCGAACGCAGCCCGCCCAGCGCCCGTTCGGTCGCGCCGGCCGCGCCGAAGCTGTAAGTATCGCCGGCATTGGCGCTGCCGGTGGTGGCGGTGTAGCGATTGTCGGCATTGGCGAGGGTTTCGGCGAGCACCCAGCCGGTGGGCAGCGCGTTGCTGGTGCCGGTGCTGGCGAGCGTGTCGAAATCCTGCGCATAGCTGCCAGTGCCGGTCAGCACGACGACGGCGGAGGCCGGTGCGGTCAGGGCCGGCAGCACGGCCACCCCAGCCGCGAGCGCCACCCGGCCCGGGCGCGCGATCCAGTTGAACATGACGATACCCCTTTGCTGCGGCACCGGCGGATGGCCGGGCCGGGCATCGCTATGCGCGCGGGCGATGACGGAACGATGGCAGTCCGCGTGATTTCCTGCCGCGTCGTTAACCATGTCCCGTCGCGGGACGGTCTTTGGAGACAAACAACGAGATGTCTGCCGGTCGCATTTTCCGGGCCGCCGGGTGATTTCACCCGGCTCGAAAATGCGCGCTGTCATGGGTCGCCGCATTTTCCGGGCCGCCGGGTGATTTCACCCGGCTCGAAAATGCTCTAGGGGCCCGCCGATCATGCATGGCTGGATCATTCTCGACAAGCCGCTTGGGCTCGGCTCCACCCAGGCGGTGAGCGCGGTCAAGCGCGCGCTCCGCGCCGGCGGCTATCCGCGCCTCAAGGTCGGCCATGGCGGGACGCTCGATCCGCTTGCCTCGGGCGTGCTGCCGGTCGCGGTCGGGGAAGCGACCAAGCTTGCCGGGCGGATGCTCGACAGCGACAAGATCTACCGGTTCACCATCTGCTTCGGCGCGCAAACCGACACGCTCGATGCCGAAGGGCGGGTGGTGGCCGAGTCAGCGGTGCGGCCGATGGCGGCCGCACTGGCCGCCGCCGCCGCTGCCCTCAGCGGTCCGATCGATCAGCTGCCGCCCGCCTATTCGGCGCTGAAGGTAGATGGCGCGCGCGCCTATGACCTTGCCCGGGCGGGGGCCGAGGTCGTGCTCGCGCCCCGCCGCGTCACCATCCATGCGCTCACCCTCGATCCCGGCACGCCCGACGGGCCGCTCGATCAGGCGAGCTTTACCGCCCATGTGTCCAAGGGCACCTATATCCGCAGCCTCGCGCGCGATCTGGCGCAGGCGGTCGGCACGGTCGGCCATGTCACGATGCTGCGCCGGATCAAGGCGGGGCCGTTCGGGCTGGACCACGCGATTTCGCTGGACAAACTGGCCGATGCCGCTATGGCCCACGCGCTTGAAGACGTTTGCCTGCCGCTGAGGGCGGGGCTGGACGACATCCCGGCTCTTTCCCTCACCCCCGATCAGGCAGGGCTGCTCCGTTCGGGGCAGGTCGTGGTCGGGATCGCCGCACCCGATGGCCAATGCTTTGCGATGCTGGGCGACACGCCCGTGGCGCTGGCCGAGGTCGAAGGGAACCGCCTGAAGGTGGTGCGCGGCTTTAACCTCTAGATGAAAGGACGACGATGTCGATCACTGCTGAGCGCAAGGACGCGCTGATCAAGGACAATGCCCGCGCCTCGGGCGATACCGGTTCGCCGGAAGTGCAGGTCGCGATCCTGACCGAGCGCATCGCCAACCTGACCCAGCACTTCAAGACCCATGCGAAGGACAATCATTCGCGCCGCGGTCTGCTGATGCTGGTCAACAAGCGCCGCAGCCTGCTCGACTATCTGCGCAAGAAGGATGCCGAGCGCTATCAGGCGCTGATCGCCAAGCTGGGGCTTCGCAAATAATCTTCCCAAAAGGCGCCCCACGGGGCGCCTTTTGTCATATCGGGCAAAGCTGGTATGACGGATCGGCGGGCGCGGCTGCGTCCGCCGCACGCGTCTGAACTGCGGACGCGAGAAGAGGGCCGGCAATAAGGCCGCCCCTCTTGGGCCATATCCGGCCCAATCACAGGCCCCGGCCGCATGGGGCGGCCGGATGAAGGAAATCAGATGTTCAACAAGAAGACTGTCGAAATCGAGTGGGGCGGAAAGACCCTGACACTCGAAACGGGCCGCGTTGCCCGCCAGGCTGACGGCGCGGTGCTCGCGACGCTCGGCGAAACCGTGGTCCTGTGCGCGGTCACCGCTGCCAAGTCGGTCAAGGAGGGGCAGGATTTCTTCCCCCTGACCGTCCATTATCAGGAAAAATACGCCTCCGCCGGGCGCATCCCGGGCGGCTTCTTCAAGCGCGAACGCGGCGCGACGGAAAAAGAGACGCTGGTCTCGCGCCTGATCGACCGTCCGATCCGCCCGCTGTTCCCCGAAGGTTTCTACAACGAAATCAACTGCATCGCGCAGGTGATGTCGTATGACGGCGAAAACGAGCCCGACATTCTGGCGATGATCGCCGCCTCGGCCGCGCTCACTCTGTCGGGCGTGCCCTTCCTTGGCCCGATCGGCGCGGCGCGGGTCGGCTACAAGGACGGCGAATATCAGCTGAACCCGACCGATGCCGACGTCGAGGCCGGGGTGCTCGATCTGGTCGTCGCCGGCACGCATGACGCGGTGATGATGGTCGAATCCGAAGCCAAGGAGCTGTCGGAAGACATCATGCTCGGCGCGGTCATGTTCGGCCACCGCGAGATGCAGAAGGTGATCAACGCGATCATCGATCTCGCCGAACAGGCGGCCAAGGACCCGTGGGACATGGCGCCCCAGGCCGATCAGAGCGCGATGAAGGCGAAGCTGAAGGCGCTCATTGGTGCCGATATCGCCGCCGCCTACAAGCTGACCAACAAGTCGGAACGCGCCCAGGCGCTGGGCGACGCCCGCGCCAAGGCGAAGGCGGCGTTTGCGGACGAAAATCCGCAGGACCAGATGGCGGCGATCAAGCTGGTCAAGAAGCTCGAAGCCGATATCGTCCGCCAGGCGATCCTGAAGGAAGGCCGCCGCATCGACGGCCGCAACACGCGTCAGGTCCGCCCGATCGAGGCGATTGCCGGCTTCCTGCCGCGCACCCATGGCTCGGCGCTGTTTACCCGCGGCGAGACGCAGACCATCTGCACGACCACCCTTGGCACCAAGGATGCCGAGCAGATGATCGATGGCCTCAATGGCCTGCATTACCAGCATTTCATGCTGCACTATAACTTCCCGCCCTATTCGGTGGGCGAGGTCGGCCGCTTCGGCGCGCCCGGCCGGCGCGAAATCGGCCATGGCAAGCTGGCCTGGCGCGCGCTGCATCCGGTGCTGCCGACCAAGGAGGAGTTCCCCTACACGGTCCGCGTCACCAGCGACATCACCGAATCGAACGGCTCGTCGTCGATGGCGACGGTGTGCGGCGGTTCGCTGTCGCTGATGGATGCCGGCGTGCCGATCAAGCGGCCGGTGTCGGGCATCGCCATGGGCCTGATCCTCGAAGGCAAGGATTTCGCGGTCATCAGCGACATTCTGGGCGACGAAGATCATCTGGGCGACATGGACTTCAAGGTCGCCGGCACGTCCGAAGGCATCACCAGCCTGCAGATGGACATCAAGATCGCCGGCATCACCGAAGAGATCATGAAGGTCGCGCTCGAACAGGCGCATGAAGGCCGTGCCCACATTCTGGGCGAAATGGCGAAGGCGCTGGGCGAAACCCGCACCGAGCTGTCGGCCCATGCGCCGCGCATCGAGACGATCAGCATCGACAAGTCGAAGATCCGCGACGTGATCGGCACGGGCGGCAAGGTGATCCGCGAGATCGTGGCCACCACCGGTGCCAAGGTCGACATCGACGACGAAGGCGTGATCAAGATCTCCTCGGCCGACCTGTCGCAGATCGAAGCCGCCAAGGCGTGGATCCTCGGCATCGTCGAGGAACCGGAAATCGGCAAGATCTACACCGGCAAGGTCGTCAACATCGTCGATTTCGGCGCGTTCGTGAACTTCATGGGCGGCCGCGACGGGCTGGTGCACGTCTCTGAAATCAAGAATGAGCGTGTCGCCAATGTCGGCGATGTCCTGTCCGAAGGGCAGGAAGTGAAGGTCAAGGTGCTCGAGATCGACAATCGCGGCAAGGTCCGCCTGTCGATGCGCGTCGTCGACCAGGAAACCGGGGCCGAGCTTGAAGACACCCGCCCGGCCAAGCCGCCGCGCGAGGACCGTGGCGAGCGCGGCGAACGCGGCGACCGGCCCAAGCGTGACGGCGACCGCCGCCGCGACGGTGGCCGGGGCGGCCGTGACCGGGGCGACCGTCCGCGCCGCGAACGCAGCGAAGGCGGTGCGGAAGGCAGCGAGCCCGAGTTCGCGCCGGCCTTCCTGACCGGCGGCGACGACTGAGGATCGGCCCGCACCGGCCGGGCACCGGAGCGCAACCGCGCCCCTGCCCGGCCGGTGCGGCCGGCCACAGAGTTGGCCCCAGAGTAAAGAAAAAGGCGCAGCACCCCCGCGGTGTTGCGCCTTTTTCTTTGGCGCAGGTCGCGCATCCCGGCGCGGCACCGGCGCTGCTCGCCAATGGCCGGGGACAAGGCGGGGCGATGCCCCTGAACAGGGGCCGGGCTGCCGATGGGTGCTAGAAAAGTGGGAGGCTTCTGTTGCCCGGTGCCTCCCAAACCGCTGGAATCCGCTTCTGTTGCCCGGTGCGGCCCGGACCGCGCTATAGCCTTGTAACCTTATCCCCAGGGGGGACTTAGTTACGCAGCAAGAGCGAGCGCCTCGTTGTCGTTGGCACTTGTGTTATGGGCCGTTGCGGTGGTCCCATTCCGGGCGAAAACAGCGCTTTTCAACACACGTCGATCCTGGTTCGGCCCCGTCAGGATCCGCGCTGCCGCGGATTCTGGTGGAGCCGCCGGGTACTGCCCCCGGGTCCGCTGCGCCTATTGAACGCCGCAGTTTATCGCCATAGCCGGCAAGCCGGCACCGGCAGATATAGGCATTCCGCCGCGGATGTGAAGCCGCCCCCGGCCCGGATGGCCGGGGCCGGCATGTTTGCCGGGGCTCAGCCCTCGCCCCCCGGCGGGGTGCCGCGTTCCTTGAGCAGGTCGCGGATCTCGCGCAGCAGCACGACATCTGCCGGATCGGCGGCGTCGACCGCGCGCTTGAGCGCCTTGTTCGCCACCCGCACCAGCAGGAAGATGATGAAGGCGAGAATGACGAAGTTGACCGCCTGGGTCAGAAACGCGCCATAACCGAACAGCGGCACCCCGGCCTTTTTGAGCGCGACATAGTCGGTCGATCCGGCCAGTTCGGCAGGCACCGGGCCGAGCGCGATGAAATAGCTGGAGAAATCCAGCCCGCCAAACACCGCGCCGATTGCCGGCATCAGCAGATCGTCGGTCAGGGAGGCGACGATCTTGCCGAACGCCGCGCCGATGATCACGGCCACTGCCAGGTCGAGCACATTGCCCCGGTTGATGAACGCCTTGAACTCCTGAAGCATGATCCCCCTTCTCCCCGAAACCGGTTGCACCACAGACCCCGGACAGTGCGATTATCGGGCCGGGCAAGGCAAGGACGATTGCGCAGGGCGGCTGCCGCCCCTAATTCTCATGCCGTTCCATCTGGAGGACCGCATGACCCGTCGTCGCCTGTCTGCCCCGCGAATCGCCCTCGCGCTTGCCCTTGCCATGCCGATGACGCTCGGCCTGTCGGCCTGCGGGATCAACAGCGTGCCGACGGCCGAGGAAAATGTGAAGGCGCGCTGGGCCGATGTGCAGGCCCAGTATCAGCGCCGCGCCGATCTGGTGCCCAATCTGGTCGCCACCGTGCGCGGCGCGGCGGCATCGGAAGAACGCATCCTGACCAACGTCACCGAGGCGCGCACCAATGCGACGCGCATCAGCGTGACGCCCGAACAGCTGTCGGACCCGGCGGCGATGAAGTCGTTCAGCGAGGCGCAGGCGCGGCTGTCGGCGGCGATCCTGCCGCTCCAGCGGCTGCAGGAAGCCTATCCGCAGTTGCAGAGCCAGGGCAATTTCACGACGCTGATGGCGCAGCTCGAGGGCACCGAAAACCGCATCACCGTGGCGGTGCGCGACTATAACGAGGCGGTGCGCGACTATAACACCCGCATCCGCACCTTCCCCGAAATGATCGGGGCCAAGCTTGTCCATGGTGCCAAGCCGCTCCAGCCGTTCCAGGCGACGACGCCGAACGCCGATCAGGCGCCCAAGGTCGATTTCGAAAGCAAGTGAGGATCGCCGGCCCGACCGTCCGCCCTGCCCGGCCGGCCGGCCGGGCGCTGCTGCCCACGCTGCTGCCCACGCTGCTGATCGCCGCATTGCTGGTGATGGCCGGCCTGATGCTGGCCAGCCTTATGCCGGCCGGGGCGGCGCGGGCGCAGAGCTTCCCGGCCTTTACCGGCCTGGTCGTCGATGCAGCGGACGTGATCCCCGCCGACCGTGAGGCGGCGCTCAAGGCCAGGCTGGAGGCGTTCCAGCAAAAGACCGGGCGGCAGCTTGTCGTCGCGACGCTTGCCGATCTGCAGGGCTATCCGCTCGACGATTATGGCGTGCGGCTGGGCCGCGCCTGGGGCGTCGGGCTGAAGGGCGCCGACAATGGCGTGCTGCTGCTCGTCGCGCCGCGCGAGCCCAAGGGTCAGCGCGGCCCGCGCATCGAGGTCGGCTATGGGCTGGAACCGGTGCTGACCGACGCGCTGTCGAGCATCATCATCCGCGAAACGATGATGCCGCTGCTGCGCAACGGCGGCGACGTGCCCGGCGCGCTGGAGGCCGGGGCCGATGCGATCATCGCCCAGCTGTCGCTGCCCGATGACGAGGCCAAGGCGAAGCAGGATGCGGCGATCAAGGCGTTCGATGCCAAGAATGCGCGCCGCGCGCGCAGCGGTGACGGCTTTCCGGTCGGGCTGATATTCTGGGTGCTCGTCGCCGGTTTCGTCATCCTCGCCATGCGGCGCGGGGCGGGCAAGGGCAAGCGCGCCGGGCCATGGGGCGCGTCGCGGCGCTATCGCGGCAAAAAGGGCGATGATGACTGGCCGATCTGGCTGTGGGTGGCGAGCGAGATCGCCGAGAGCGCGGCGCGCAGCCGGGGCGGCAGCGGCGGGTTCGGTTTCGGCGGCGGCGATTCGGGCGGCAGCGACGGCAGCTGGCTGGGCGGCGGCTTTACCGGCGGCGGGGGCGGATCATTCGGTGGCGGCGGCGCTTCGGGGGACTGGTGATGCTGACTGAGGCCGATCATGACCGGGTGGCAGCCGCGATCCGCGCCGCCGAGGCGAATACCGATGGCGAAATCGCCGTCGTCGTCGCGCCCGAATCCGACAGCTATGCCGATGGGGTGCTGCACTGGGCGCTGCTGCTGGCGCTGCTGCCGCTCGCACTCGCCGCATCGGTGCCGGCGCTGCTCGTCCATGCCGCCGGGCTGTTCCATCCCGCCTGGGGCGATGCGCCGCCGCTGGCGCTGATGCTCGGGCTGCTGATGGCGGCCGCGGTGCTGTGTTTTCTGGCCGGGCGGTTCCTGTTTGCCGTGCCGGGCATCAAGCAGGCGCTCATCCCTCATGCCACCAAGGCACGGCGGGTGCGGCGGCGGGCGATCATGATCTTCCGCGTCGGCACCGAGCAGCGCACCGCGACGCGCACCGGCGTGCTGCTTTATCTCAGCCTGTTCGAGCACCGGGCGGAAATCGTCGCCGACCAGCAGATCCAGCGGCTGATCGCCGGCGAGGAATGGGGCGAGGCGATGGCCGCGCTGCTGACCGGGCTGAAGGCCGGGCGGCCGGGCGACGGCATTGCCGATGCGGTGGCGGCGATCGGCGCGGTGCTCGCCCGCCATATGCCGCACAGCGGGCGCGACCCGAACGAGCTGCCCGACCGGATGATCCAGCTGTGAGCGCGGCCGCCCCCGGCGACGCGCCCCGGATCGTCTGGTCCGGCCAATATATCGTCACCAAGACGCTTGGCCGCTGGGAGTTTGTCGGCCGCGCGCGCGGCATCGGCGCGGCGGTGATCCTTGCCATCGATGCCGAGGATCATGTGCTGCTGGTCGAGCAATATCGGGTGCCGCTCGGCGCGCCGTGCATCGAGCTGCCCGCCGGGCTGGTCGGCGATGTCGTTGCGGGCGAGGATGTCGCAACCTCGGCAGCGCGCGAGCTTGAGGAGGAGACCGGCTATCGCCCCGGTCGGGTCGAGACTGTCGGCGAATTCGCCTCTTCGCCGGGCATGGTCTCGGAAACCTTCACGCTGGTGCGCGCGCATGATCTGGTCAAGGTCGGCGATGGCGGCGGCGAGCCGGGGGAAGGCATCACCATCCACCGCGTCGCGCGCGCCGACCTGCCCGGCTTTGTCGCCGCCGCACGGGCACGCGGCTGCCGGATCGACGTCAAGCTGTTGCTGCTGCTCGGCGCGGCGATTGCCGGCTGATGTTCAGCCAACGCGCCCGTCAGCGGAAATTGTCGGCGTAGGCCTGGAGCTTGAGCTTGGGCTGCGGCGCGGGGACGACATGCGCGTCGATGCCGTGGCGCGCGGCATAGGCACGCGCGGCATCCACGCTCGGGAAGCTGAGCCGCACCTGATGCTGGGTGTCGAGCGACCCGTTCCAGCCGGTCAGCGGATCGACCGGCATCGCCGCGTCCGACATGAACTCGAGGACCCATGCCCCGGTGCGGGCGCGGCCCGACTGAGTGGCGTTCTTGCTGCGCTGATAGATGCGTGCCTGCGACATGGGCCTGCCTCTATCGCAAGCCTTGGCGCAACTCAACGCCCCCGGCTGCCGCCCCCGCCCGCCGGCGCGTCGCCGCCCGCCCGGCGCGCATCGGCGGCCTTGGTGCGCAGCGTGGCGCGCGCATCGGCGGGATTGTCGGGCCAGGGGTGGCGCGGATAGCGGCCGCGCATTTCCTTGGCGACCGCTGCCCAGCTGCCCGCCCAGAAGCCCGGCAGGTCGCGCGTCGTCTGGATCGGCCGCCCGGCCGGCGAGGTGAGGCTGAGGATCAGCGGCGTGTCGCCGATGCACGGATGGACGTTGAGGCCGAACACCGCCTGCACGCGCAGTTCGACGGTCGGCCCGGCCTCGGCGGCGTAATCAATGGCATGGCTGCTGCCTGCCGGCGACTGGAAGCTGGCGGGGGCAACGCGGTCGAGCCGGCGGCGCTCGTCCCAGTCCATCAGGTCATGGAGCGCGCCGGTCAGCTGGCCGGGATCGATCGCGTCGAGCCGCCGCTTGCCGGCGAGCAGCGGCACCAGCCATTGGTCAAGCGTCGCGCGCAGCCGCTCATCGCTCAGATCGACGCCGGCATGATGCGCCCGTGCGCGCAGCGCCCGCGCCGATGGCGGCCAGTCGAGCAGATCCAGCCCGCGTTCGGCAACGGCGTCGGCAAGCAGCGCGGCAATCGCCGCCGGATCGGCGCGGTCGTCCGGCCCGCTCGACAGGCGCACCGCGCCCAGCCGGCGTTCGCGCAGCGCCTGCACCGCACGGGTCGCCGGATCGAAGCGCAGCTGCTGCACCGTCTCGATCCGGTCGGCGAACAGCGCCTCGACCTCGGCGGCGGTCAGCGGCGCGGCCGACAGGATGCGCGCCCCCGCCGCCGTGCCCTGCACCTCGGCCACCGCCAGCCATTCGGCCCCGGCCAGCGACGATGCCGGATCGAGCCGGAATCCACGCCCCCCGGTGCTGATCCAGTCCACGCCATCGGCCGAGCGCCGCCGCGACAGCCGGTCGGGGAACGCCAGCGCCACCACCTGCCCCAGGCCGAGTGCCTCCGCGCCGTCCGCCCCCGTGCCCGCCAGCCTTGCCCAGCGCCGGGCAAGCCCGCGCGCGCCCTCCGCCCGCTGGCCACGCTCGCGCCGCCAGCGGGTGAGCCGCTGTTCCAGATCGGGGTCATTGCCGCCCAGCCCGCGTTCGGACAGCAGCACCGCCGCCTCGGCCGCCAGATCGCGGGCGCCACGCGCCACCGCCGCGACCAGCATATGGGCAAGGCGCGGCGGCAGCGGCAGTTCGGCGATGCGGCGGCCATGCGCGGTCACCCGGCCATCGGCATCGAGCGCATCGAGCCGCATCAGCCGCGCCCGCGCCTCGGCGACCGCAGCCTCGGGCGGCGGATCGAGCCAGCGCAGCGCGCGCGGATCGGCGACGCCCCAGATGGTCGATGCCAGCGTCAGCGCCGACAGATCGGCCTCGGCAATCTCGGGCGGGTCGAAGCGCGGCAGCCCGGCGGTCGCCGCCTCCTCCCACAGCCGATAGGCGGTGCCCGGCCCCTGCCGCGCCGCGCGCCCGGCGCGCTGGACGATCGCCGCCTGGCTGGCGCGTTCGGTCACCAGCCGCGTCACCCCCGCCGCCCGGTCATAGCGCGGCCGCCGCGCCAGCCCCGAATCGATGACGATGCGAACACCGTCGAGCGTCAGGCTGGTTTCGGCAATCGAGGTGGCGAGCACCAATTTGCGCCGCCCGGCCGGGGCCGGGGCGATGGCCGCGCGCTGCGCCGACGGGTCGATCTGGCCGTGCAGCCGGTGCAGATCGACGCCATCGGGCAATGCGTCCAGCCGCTCGGCCACCCGCTCAATCTCGGCGACGCCGGGCAGGAAAACGAGGATGCCGCCCGCCTCCTCGCGCAGCGCCGTGCGGATGGCGGCGGCGGCGGCGTCCTCGATCCGCTGATCCGGCCCGCGCCCCAGATGGACCAGCCGCAGATCATGGCTGCGCCCGGCGCTTTCGATCACCGGGGCATCGCCCAGCAGCGCGGCGAAGCCTGCGCCGTCGAGCGTCGCCGACATCGGCATCAGGCGCAGATCGGGGCGCAGCGCCGCCTGCGCGTCGAGCGCGAGCGCCAGTGCGAAATCGCTGTCGAGGCTGCGCTCATGCACCTCGTCGAACAGCACCGCCGACACCCCGGCCAGTTCGGGATCGGCCTGGATGCGGTTGACGAAAATCCCCTCGGTCAGGACGGTGACGCGCGTCACGGCCGAGCGTTTGCTGTCGAGCCGCGTCTGATAGCCGAAACGGCGGCCGACCGGCTCGCCGGCCATCTCGGCCATGCGCTCGGCCGCCGCACGCGCCGCCAGCCGGCGCGGCGACAGCAGCAGCACCTCGCCGCTGCACCAGCCCTGCCCGATCAGCGCTGGGGCGACCGCCGTGGTCTTGCCCGCGCCCGGCGGCGCGACAAGGACGGCGCTGTTGCGCACGGCAAGGGTGGCCAGCAGCGTGTCCAGCACATGATGGATGGGCAGGTCGTTCACCCGCCGCCCCCTAGAGCATTTTCAAGCCGGGTTGAATCACCCGGCGACCCGGAAAATGCGGTAAATCAAAGGCCCAGAGCGGCCGATCCGATGCAATCGGATCGGAAACCGCTCCAGGGCATTTTCAGGCCGAGGCGAAACACAAAGCAAACGGCCCGGTCGGCACAAAAAAAGGGCGGCCCCGCAGGACCGCCCCGGTTCTTCCGTCCGCCGGCACAGCCCCATTCCCCGGGGCCGCAGCCGGTCAACGATCAGAAATTGCCATATTGTTCGTTGCCGACGAAACCCATCTTGGTCACATCGGACTTCTTGATCACCGCGAGAACGCGGTCGACCACGTCATAGCGCGCATTCGCATCGGGCTGGACATGGAGTTCGGGTTCCGGGTTCATCGCCCGGGTCCGCTCCAGATACAGGCCGAGCGTCGCTTCGTCGATCGGCGCGCCGTTCCAGAGAATCTGGCCCGCCGGGTCGACCGAGACCTTGTTCTTGACCGGGTCGATCGGCGGGTTGTTCTTCTGGTTCGGGTCGTTGACCGGCAGGTCGATCTTCACCGCATGGGTCTGGATCGGGATGGTAATGATGAACATGATGAGCAGAACGAGCATGACGTCGATAAGCGGCGTCGTGTTCATTTCACCCATCGGCTCGCCGTCGTCGCGGCCGCCACTGATAGCCATCTGGACTGCTCCTGCCTTACAAGCGGGTGGTCGCGCCACCGGGCGCGGGCTCGGAGATGAAACCGACCCGGGCAAAACCGGCGCGCTGCATCGTGTAGATCGCTCCGCCGATGCACCGGTAAGGCGTCGCCACGTCACCGCGGATATGCACTTCCGGCAGCTCGAGATCCGGGTTGCCCGGCCCACCCTGGCGGTCGATTTCTGCCTTGAGCTTGATTACCGCGCGGTCCAGCAGCTCGTCCGCATTCACCAGCGTCTGGCCCCAATAGACCTCGCACTCACCGTTCACCGCCCGGATGGACAGCGAGACGTTTTCGGGCTTGGTCGTGGTCGGCTCGAGCCGCACATCGGGCAGCTTGACCTCGACCGTCTGGACCACGACGGGTACGGCGATCAGAAAGATGATGAGCAACACCAGCATGACGTCCACAAGGGGCGTCGTGTTGATGTCGGACATGGGGGAGTCGCTGTCGCCCCCGACTGCCATTGCCATGTTGAGTTATCCTGTCTGCGCCACCGGCGAACCGGCGGCGGGAGGCAGGCGGGTTTCCCCGCCTGCCCGACCGATGCTTAAGCCTTGGGCGCGGCGGCGGCCGGCGCAGCCGGCTTGGCGGCGGCAGTGGCCGGACGCGCGGCGACGGCAGTCTGCGGCTTCACCGCACCACCCGACATCATGTAGCCGAGCACGTCGTTCGAGAAGTCCGACAGCTCTTCCGAGATCGCCTTGTTGCGGCCCTGCAGCCAGTTGAAGGCGAGCACGGCCGGAACCGCGACGACGAGGCCGAGCGCGGTCATGATCAGCGCTTCACCGACCGGACCGGCAACCGCATCGATCGACGCCTGACCGGCAAGGCCGATCTTGATGAGCGCGCGGTAGATGCCGATGACGGTGCCGAACAGGCCGACGAACGGCGCGGTCGCGCCGACGGTGGCGAGGAAGGCGAGGCCGCCCGCCAGCTTCGACTTGATCATGCCCTGGCTGCGGTGGAGCGAGCCGTGCAGCCAGTCATGCGCTTCGACCGGGTCGGTCAGCTTGGTGTGCTGTTCCTGGGCGACGAGCGCGTCGTCGACGATCTGGCGATAGGCGCTGTTCTTGTCGAGCTTGTTGGCGCCGTCCTTCAGGCTGGTCATCGACCAGAAGCCCTGACGGACCTTCTTGCCCTGGTTGAGGATCTTCTGCTGCTCGAACAGCTTGGTGAACAGGATGTAGAACGACACGATCGACATGCCGACCAGGATGATGAAGGTCGACCAGGCGATCAGGCCGCCCTGCTCGAGCGCGGCCTGGAGACCATAGGGGTTTTCGCCCGCGGGGGCGCCGGCCGCCGCTTCGGCGGCGAAAAGAGCGATGTGGGTGAGCATTGTTCGAAACTTCCTCTAAAGATTTTTACCTGCCGGGGCGGCCCCGCTTGGGCGGGGCCTGCCGCCTTATTTCGGGATCTGCCAGCGGATCCGGCGCGACTGGGACGTGCGCATCGGGCTGCCATTCTCATCCTGCGCCGGGGTGTATTTCCCGCGGCGGGTGATGGCGCGGCAGGCCGCTTCGTCCAGGTCGGGCGAACCGCTCGAGCTGGTCACGCGGCAATTTTCCACGCGCCCCTGCTCGTTGATTTCCCAGCTGATGGCAGTCGTGCCTTCCCGCTCTTCACGCAGCGCGCGCGGCGGATAGTCGTCCTGGGTGACCCACTGTGCCGGATCGCCCTTTGCACCGGCAGCCTTGCTGATGCGCGGCGCGGGCGGGGGCGGGGGCGGGGCCGGACGGGGATCGGGCACGAACACCGGCGGCGGGTTCGGCTGCGACTGGATCACCGGAGCCTGCTGGACAGGCGTCTGGACGATCGGCGGCGGCGTCACCACGGGCGGCGGTTCGATCGGCTGATCGGGTGGCGGAGGCGGCGGTTCTTCCTCCTGAGGTGGCGGCTCTTCCTCAACTTCAAAAGTCTTCAGATCTTTGGCGACCTGCTTGATGACGTTGAAGGCAAGGCCGGTCACGAACGCGTAGCCAAGCGCCGCGTGGATCAGGATGACAATCCCGATCGACACGACCTTGCTACCGCTCAAGCCCTGTTTGTCAGCGTAGGCCATTCAGTAACGAGACTCCCTCTCGCGGCCTGGCCAGGCGCGAAGGGAGCGCAGGGCCGGTGCCGCAGTGATCGGTTCCGCCCTCCCTTATTTTCTTGTTAGGCAGAAGGCCGGTTTTCTATCGTCGCCCCCTGGGAGACGCAAA
This sequence comes from Sphingomonas sp. URJC2, assembly GCF_059803575.1. Taxonomy (NCBI): domain Bacteria; kingdom Pseudomonadati; phylum Pseudomonadota; class Alphaproteobacteria; order Sphingomonadales; family Sphingomonadaceae; genus Sphingomonas; species Sphingomonas sp. URJC2. The sequence continues at coordinate 85,736 of NZ_JAPFGX010000002.1, read as the reverse complement.
CTCTTTGTCGTACGGATCGTACCTAGATCGGCCTTATGACGTTTTTGTGTGAGCCGCCCAGCCCCGCCCGCCGCAATTATGGAACGCCATGAATCGCTTGCATATCGCCCTTGCCGTTACGGCAATCGCCGCTTCCACCCCGCTTGCCGCGCAGTCCGTTGATCGGCCGCAGGGCTTTTTCGCCACTTATGCGGACCTTGCGGATCTGGGCATCGACGCCCCACTGGCCCTGATCGGCACAGTCCGGCGCGCCCAGCCACTGCCCCCCGAACTGTCTAACGGTGTCATGCCGGGATGCCAAAGGCTGCTGGTCGAGATCGATGTGTCGCGACTGATTCGCGGTATCGCCGGCCTGCCGCCCCGGCTGAGCTATCTGGCCGACATGCCGGTCGATTCGCGCGGCCGCGCGCCCAAGCTGCGCGGGCAGAGCCTGCTGATCTTCGCGCGGCCGGTGCCGGGGCGGACGGACATGATCCAGCTGGTCGCACCCGATGCGCAGCTGGCGGTCGACGCCGCGCAGCTCGCCCAGGCAGAAGCCATATTGGCCGAAAGCCGGCTGCCCGACGCGCCGCCGCGCATCACCGGCATCACCGGGGCTTTTCATGTGCCGGGCGCGCTGCCGGGGGAAAGCGAAACGCAGATCTTCCTTGCCACCGCCGACCGGCGGCCGGTGTCGCTGTCGGTGCTGCGCCGCCCCGGAGAGACGCCGCGCTGGGCGGTCGCGCTGGGCGAGATCGTCGATGAAGCCGCCGCCGCCCCGGCCCGCGACACTTTGCTGTGGTACCGGCTGGCCTGCGGCCTGCCCCCGGCCTTGCCCGAGGGGGCGGTCGGGCGTCTGAGCCGCAGCGAACAGGCGGCGGCACGCGCCGATTATGCGCTGGTGCTGTCAGGGCTGGGCCGGTGCGCGCGCAACCGGGGCGCGGTGGCCCCCTGAGCGGACGCCGGCCGACAGAACGGGCGGGGATGCGCGGCCAGCTGCCCGCCCGTTTTGCGGTCAGCGCGAGCTGATCTCGATGCCCACCGCGCGGCAATCGGGATAGACGTCGGGCTTGCGGGTGGCGACACGCAGGCCGATCACGCCCTTGCGCGCGGCGATCAGCGTGTAGATTTCGCGCGCCAGCGTTTCCTGCAGGTTGAAGCGCCGGCTGGTCGCCAGCCGCGTCACTTCGGTGCGCAGGAAATCATAATTCCACGCGCTCGCTTCCTCGTCCGTGTTGGGGAAGCTGGCGGGATCGATCTCGACATCGACGGTGACGAGCAGGCGCTGAGGCGTGCCAACCTCGAAATCGTGAAAGCCGATATCGACCGGCAGCTCGAAATCCTCGAGAAAGATACGGAAGCTGCGCGGCGCGAGCGCGGCCGGGACCAGCCCGTCAAGCGCAGGCAGCAGGGTGGCGGTGTCAGTCATGGCCCGGCCCTGTGACGCCTCGGGGCGCGGCGCGCAACCCCGGCACCATGGTTATTGTGCGCCGGCGCCCGCTGCTCCCGCCTCCGCCGGATCGCCCGTCGCCACCCGGTTGAGGAAGCGCTCGATCGTCCGCCACAGGTGCACGCTCACCCCCGGCCCGGCGACGCGGTGGCCGAAGCCCGGATAGACCATGGTTTCAAACGGCGTGCCGGCCGCCTGCAAACGCGCCATCAGCGCAGTCGAATTGTCGAACACCACATTGTCGTCGGCCATGCCGTGAATGAGCAGCAGCGGATCGGCGATGCGCCCGGCCTGATCGAGCGCCCCCGCCCGCACATAGGCGGCAGCATCCTGACGCGGATCGCCCAGATAGCGTTCGGTATAATGGGTGTCGTACAGCCCCCAGTCGGTCACCGGCGCGCCGGAAATGCCGGCGGCGAACGCGCCCGGCGCGGCCTGGAGCAGCTTCAGCGTCATATAGCCGCCATAGGACCAGCCATTGACGATGATCCGCGCCGGATCGACATCGGCCTGGGTCTTGAGCCAGGCAAGGCCGGCCAGCTGGTCGGCAACCTCGGCCTGGCCCAGCTTGCGGTGGATCGGCGCTTCGAACGCCTTGCCGCGATCGGGCGTGCCGCGATTGTCGATCGAAAACACGATCCAGCCCTTCTGCACCAGATATTGGTGGGTCAGGCTGTTCCATTCATTGACCACCTGCCGCCCGCCGCCCGGCCCGCCATAGACCTGGAAGAACACCGGGCGCGGCCCGGCAAAGCCGCGCGGGCGGAAGATCTTGTAATGCAGCACCTGCCCGTCGGCGGCCGTCAGCGTGCCGAAATCGGGGCGGACATGGCGGGCGAGATAGGGCTGATAGGGATGATCGCCCGCCAGCCGGTTTTCCTCGACCCAGGCGATGCGCTTGCCCTTGTCGTCGGCCAGATAGGTCTGGGGCGGCTGCACGGTGCTCGACCGGGTGACGATCAGCCGCTGCCCGGCGGCATCCATCGCCGCCTGATGGCTGAAGCCCGGCTCGGTCACGCGCACCGGATCGGCGCGGCCGGTGATCGACACCTGATAGACATGCCATTCGAGCGGCGTGTCGCGATTGGCGAGAATCCAGGCGCGGCCCGCCGCCTCGTCGACGCCCAGCAGCTTCTTCACCTGCCACGGGCCGCGCGTCAGCTGCGTCCAGCGGCCCTTGTCGAACCGGTAGAGATGGGCATGGCCGTCGCGCTCCGACGTCCACAGCAGCCCGCCGCCCGCCAGCGGGCGCAGATCGTCATTGAGATTGACCCAGGTCGCCGCCGTCTCGCTGAACAGCACGGTCGACGCACCGGTCGCAGGATCGACGCGCAGCAGGTCGAGCCGGGTCTGGTCGCGCGTCTGGCGCTGGACGAGCAGCGCCGAGCCGTCGGGCAGCCAGTTGACCCGCGCCAGATAGATATCCTCGTCCGCGCCCAGATCGACGCGCCGGGGTTCGCCGCCGGCCGCGTCGATCAGATACAGGCCGACGCGCGCATTGGCGGTGCCGGCGCGCGGATAACGCTGTTCGTAAACGCGGGTGCCGTCGGCACCGATGGCGGCGCGGGTGACGGTCGCGACCGGGGCCTCGTCGACGCGGGCGACGGCGATCATGCGGTCATCGGGCGACCACCAATGGCCGCGGGTCCGGTCGATTTCCTCCTGCGCGACAAACTCGGCCACGCCCCAGCTGAGCGTGCCGCCGCCATCTTTGGTCAGCGCGCGTTCGGTGCCGGTCTTCAGGTCATGGACGAACAGATTCTGGTCGCGCACGAACGACACAAAGCCGCCGCGCGGGCTGATCGTGCCGTCAAGCTCGCTGGTCGCGGTCGCGGTCAGCCGGCGCGGCTGCCCGCCCAGCGGCTGGAGATACAGATCGCCATCGACGGGCACGAGCAGGCTCTGCGCATCGGGTGCCCAGTCATAGGCGACGATGCCGGTCTGATCGGCGATGCGGGCGCGTTCGCGCTGCATCTTCTCCGCCTCGGACAGCGGGCCGCTGCCGCCCAGCGTGCGGCTGTCGACGATCATGCGCTGCGCGCCGGTGCGGGTGTCGACCGCCCACAGATCATAACGCTGCTTGTCGTCCGGCCGGTTGCGCAGCGCGCTCAGCCAGCGGCCATCGGGCGACAGGCGCAGCAGCCGGGGCGCAGGCCCGCCCAGCGCCGGATTGGCAAAGATCCGCTCAAGCGACAGCGCCGGGCCGGACGCGGCGGGATCGGCAGCTGGCGGGGCAGCGGCAAGCGCGCTGGCGGACAGGAGCAGGGCAAGAGCGGGGGGTGTGCGACGGATCATGATGCGGGTTATTGCGGGGCCGATGCGGCCGGGCAAGCCATTGCCGCCAGATTATTCCCCGCCCGCAGCAGCCGGATCGCCGCCCGCCGGTGCCCAGGAGACGCGCGAGCGGCCGGACGACGGTCCCGGTGCCACCTGCGCGCCCAGTTCGGCCAGCCGGGCGGCGAGCGGCTCCGCCCCCTCCCCGGCGAGCAGCACCGGGCGTTCCAGCCGCGCCGCCGCCCAGGCGATCAGGCCCAGCGCCTCTGCCTGATCCGCGGGCGGCGCATCGGTCAGCGCCGGCAGCGTGTCGACCGGCGGGGCGATCAGCACCGTCCAGCCCGGCAGCGCGGCGGCGGCCCGCGCCTCAAGCATCCGATAGGCGGCCAGCGTGGCACCGGGCAGCGCCGCCGCCCGCGCCCGCGCCACCCGGCGCTGCCGGTCGATCAGCACTTCCGTATCGGGCGCGCCCGCAACCAGCGCCAGCTGCGCCCGCACCTGCTGTTCGGCCGAATCATCGGCCTCGGCGCGGGCGGCGGCAAGCTGCGCCGCATCCGGGGCCCCTGCCCCCACCCGCACCTGATCCAGCGCCACCTCGACCTGCTGGCCGAGCCGGGCGGCGATCGCCGCCTCCGCGCGGCCGGCGGCATCGGCGCGCAGTTCGGGGGTGAACACCGTCGCCGATACGCGCAGCGGGCGGGCGTCGTGATCGATCACCAGCTGGGCGACGCGCGCCTTGTCGGCAAACTCGCGCGCAATCGCATCGCGCACCTGCCGCGCGGCAACCGATTCCTGCGCGATCCGGCTGAGCGACAGGCCAAGCGGCACCGACAGCCCGGCAAACACCGCGACGATCAGCCCCGCCTGCAGCCATGTCTGGCGTTCCGACAGCTTGTGCCCGAACCGGTAGAGCCGGGCGAGCGCCGCCGCGCTCAGGCTGATCGCCATCAGGTTGGTGAAGAACAGGAACGCGGCACCGCCAGCGATCGCCATATTGCCGGTCGCCAGCCCGAAGCCGACGGTTGCGAGCGGCGGCATCACCGCCACGGCAATGCCGACGCCGACCAACGTGCCCGACAGCCCCCGGATCAGCGCATAGGCCGCCGCCAGTCCCGACAGCATCGCCACGATCAGATCGAACAGATTGGGCCGGGTGCGTGCCGCAATCTCGGGCGTCACTTCGGTCAGCGGCGACATCAGCACGACCAAGGCGGCAAAGCAGACCGCCAGCCCGATCCCTGCCGCCAGCGCCAGCAGCGCCCGGCGCAGCAAGGCGAAATCGAACAGCGCCAGGCCGAAACCAAGCCCCAGAATCGGCCCCATCAGCGGCGAAATCAGCATCGCACCGATCACCACCGCCGGCGAGGACTGGAGCAGCCCCAAAATCGCGACACCGGCCGACATGACCGTCATGAACAGAAAAGGCGGGCCGATCACCGCATCGCGCTCGACGGTGGCCAGCACCGCGTCGTGCCGGACGCCCTGCGTCATTCGCTGCCGAAAGCCGGCCAGGCCCTGCGCCGTATCCATCGGCCCGGCCCGGTGTTGACTGGCCCCGGCCTGCTCAAGCGCGTCGATTGAGGTCATGCTGTCCCCGCCCCGCCATGATGTCGTGGCAACGGTCTGGCATATTCGTCACGCCGACAGAAGCGCCGGACAGCGCACCCCGGGGGGGGGGGGGGGGGAATGGCTGAGGGGGGGAGAAAATGGTGCTGCCGGCGAGGATTGAACTCGCGACCTCAGCCTTACCAAGGATGCGCTCTACCACTGAGCTACGGCAGCACGGCCCGACGGGCGAGGCGCGCACTTGGTTCAGCGGGCGGCTCTTGTCAAGCCATTGTTGCTGGCGCTAGCGCGGCGGCGATGGCTCAGGACGATGAACGCGCCCGGCGACTGGCCGCCGCGCTGCGCGAAAACCTCCGCAAACGCAAGGCGCAGGCCCGCGCAGCGACGACCGATGACGGCGGCGAACGCGACGCGCCGCCCGCGACGCCGCCGCGCAGCCCCGACGACTGACGGGGGGCTGCGCGAGCCGCTCCCTCAGACCGGCGCGCAGGCCGCCGTCAGCCAGGCCCGCGTCTCGCCTTCGACCAGCGGGCCGATCCGCGCCAGCACATCGGCGTGATAGGCGTTGAGCCAGTCGCGTTCGGCGGCGGTCAGCATATCGGCGTCGATCAGCGCCCGGTCGATGGGCGCGAAGGTCAGCGTCTCGAACCCCAGCATCTCGCGCTCCGCCCCGGCGACGCTGCGCGGGACGACCAGCACCAGATTCTCGATGCGGATGCCATAGTCGCCCGCCTTGTAATAGCCGGGCTCGTTGGACAGGATCATCCCCGCCGCCAGCGGCTCGTCGCCGCCGCCAAACGTCGCGATGCGCTGCGGCCCTTCATGCACCGACAGATAGCTGCCGACGCCGTGGCCCGTGCCATGGGCGTAATCCAGCCCCACTTCCCACAGCGGGCGGCGGGCAAAGGCGTCGATCTGCTGGCCGCGCGTGCCGCGCGGGAACAGTGCGGTCGCAATCGCGATATGCCCCTTGAGCACGCGGGTGAAGCGGTCGCGCATCTCGGCCGTCGGCGTGCCGATGATGACGGTGCGGGTGATGTCGGTGGTGCCGTCCTGATACTGGCCGCCCGAATCGACCAGATAGATGCCGTCCATCACGATCGGCCGGTCCGATTCGGCGGTCACCCGGTAATGCGGGATGGCGGCATTCGGCCCGGCGGCCGAAATCGTGTCGAACGACAGGTCGCGCAGGCAGCCGGTCGCCTCACGGAAACCGCGCAGCCGCTCCGCCGCCGACATTTCGGTCAGGCCGCCGCGCGGGGCCTCGATCGACAGCCAGTGCAGGAAGTTGACGATGGCGGCACCGTCGCGCGCCTGGGCGGCCTGATGCCCGGCGATTTCCACCGGATTCTTGATCGCCTTGGGCAGCACCGCCGGATCGCGCAGCGCCAGCGTGCGCGCCCCGCCCTGTTCCAGCCGGGCAAAGATCGCGGCCACCGCGCGCTCGGGGTCGACGGCCACGCGCTTGCCGGCAAAACCGCCAAGCGCCGCGGCAAAGGCCGCCCGGTCGTGCAGCCGCACCGCATTGCCGAGATGGCGGACGACATCATCGCCGACCTTTTCCGGGGCGACGAACAGATCGGCGGTGCCGTCGCGGTGGATCAGCGCATAGGCGAGCGCGACCGGCGTGCGCTCGACATCCTGACCGCGAATGTTGAACGCCCAGGCAATCGAATCGAGCGCCGACAGCACCACCGCATCGGCCCCACGCCCGGCCAGCCACTGGGCGATGTCGGTGCGCTTGTCGGCGGCGCTGCGCCCGGCATGGCTGTCGGGATGGACGATCAGCCGCGCCGCCGACGGGGCCGGCTGGTCCGGCCACACCGCATCGACCGGATTGGTGTCGACCGCGACCAGCTCCGCCCCGCGTTCGGCCAGCGCCGCCGATGCCGCCTCCACCCAGGCGCGGGTGTGCAGCCAGGGATCATAGCCGATGCGCGCCCCGCCCGGCGCATGCGCGCCCAGCCAGTCGGCGACGCTCGTCTCGGGCACCGACACATAGGCCCAGTGCGCGGGATCGACCTGCTCGCGCACCTGCAGCGTATAACGCCCGTCGATGAAGATCGCCGCTTCCTCGGGCAGCACGACCGCGGTGCCCGCCGAGCCCTGAAAGCCGGTCAGCCAGCCCAGCCGCTGGGCATAGGCGCCGACATATTCGCTCATATGCTCATCGGTCAGCGGCACGACGAAGCCGTCGAGCCGGTCGCGCTTCAACTGGTCGCGCAGCGCCGCCAGACGGGCTTCATAGGTGGACATCGGCACTCCTCCATCGATTTTGACAATGGATTTAGGCGCACCGGGCCGGTTCGTCACCCTTATTGGCGGTTACCGGAGGCTTGAAGCGCCGAATCGGGGCGGCGCAGGGCGACCGGCGCGCCCCGCCCGCCCCGTTCGGTCAGCGCAGCTGATCGCCGCCGCCGGCGCGTTCGGCCGCCTGATCCCCCCTGCCGGTCCCGTCACCGCCAGCATCAAAGCCGAACGCCGACCCGCCCTCGCCAGCCTCCCGACCGCCTGCATCCCGGCCGCCGGCGCCCAGACGCCCGTCGTCAATCTGGTCCATCAGCCGGTCATGCAGCAGCACCTTGCCCCGGTCGGCGAGTTCGCGCTGCCGCTCGCCCGCTTCCTCGAAGAACCGGCGCAACTCCTGGTCGTCGGCCGCGTCATCGGCATAGGTCCGGCAATTCTCGGCGCCCTGCAGCGCGTGGTAAAGCACCGCGACCATATTATAGATTTCGTCCCCGGTTCCGGTCATGCGTTCCATCGCTCGTCTCCCGACAGCGCCGGGCGCGGACTGCGCCCGGTGCAGGGGTCGAACGGCAGGATCGGCCCGCCGTTCCAGCCGTTGCGGCAGCGTTCAGTCGCGATCGAGCGGCAGGGTGAAGACGAACTGCACGCCCCCGCCGGGCGCGTCCTCGACCCAGATGCGGCCGCCATGCGCCTCGATCATCGTCCGGCAGATCGGCAGGCCCAGGCCGGTGCCATTGGCCTTGGTGGTGCGGAACGGCTCGAACAGATTGGCCGCGACATCGGGCGGCAGGCCGGGGCCGCTGTCGGCGACGCCGACGCGAAGCTCGCGCCCAGCAACGCGCGACACCAGCGTCAGCCGGCGCACCGCGCTGTCGGCCATCGCATCGAGCGCATTCTTCATCAGATTGGCGAGCACCTGTTCGATCTGGATCGGATCGCATTCGACGGTGTCGAGCGCCTCATCCAGATCGCGGACCAGCTGAACGCCCTCCGCCTCGGCCCGCGCGCGCAGCGTTTCCCAGGCGCGGCCGATGATCGTGCGCAGCGACACCGGCACGCGCGACACCTCGCCCGACAAAGTGAAACGGCGCATCCGGCGGATGATTTCGGAGGCGCGGCCGATGCTGGCCGCCGCCCCGTCGATCGACGCCATGATCTCGTCCGGCCGCGCATCCGGCCCGCGCGCCATCATCAGCGACGATACGGTCAGATAATTGGTCGCAGAGGCAAGCGGCTGGTTGAGTTCGTGCGCGATGGTGGAGGCAAGCGCCCCCATCGCCGACAGGCGCGACGCCTGGGTGCTGATGTCCTGCGCGGCGCGCAGCTCGGCCTCCATCGCCTTGCGCTCGGTGATGTCGGCCATGATGCCGCGCATCCTGAGCGGCCGGCCGTCGGGCGAGCGTTCGGTGACCGCCCCGCGCGTCACCAGCCAGCGCGGCGCATCGCTGCCGGGGCGGGAGCGGAATTCGAGATCGAACCGATCGCCCGCGCGGCCGGACCAAAGGCTGTTCGACGCCGCATGCACCGCCGCGCGGTCATCGGGATGGACCAGCGCGTCCATGTCCTTCCAGGTGCGGATCTGCGCCATGGCGGCCCCCAGAACGGGCCGGAAGCTTGCAGAAACCTGAAACTCGCCGGTCTGGGCCGACCAGTCCCACGCGCCGAATCCGGCCGCCGTCATCGCCTGTTCCAGCCGCTCCTCGCTGGCATGGAGCGCGGCGAGCGTGCGGCCATGCTCGACCGCGTCCCACAGCCGCTCGCACACCGCGCGGATCGTCGCCAGCTCGACGCTGGTCCAGCGTCGCGGCTGGGCATGATGGACATAGAGCATCGCGATCAGCTGCCCGCCCCTGACCAGCGGCACATCGACAAAGGCGCGCACCTTCACCCGCGCATAGGCCGCCGCCACCCGTGCCTGCTGCGTCCGCGCATCCGCCTGCACATCCTCGACAGTCACAGTGTGGCCCTCGGCCAGCGCATCGAGGAACACGCCCCCGAACCGGTTGAGCGGCCAGCGCCCCGTCATCGGACTGGCATCGCCGGCACGCCATTCCCGGTCGATCGCGAAATGATTGTTCGCAATGTCGATTTCGGCAAAGCCGACGCGCGACACGCCGAGGTGGCGGCCAAGCGCGGCCGAGGCGGCATCGATCATCGCCAGCGGATCGCCGATCAGCTTGAGCCGGTCGTTGAGCGCGAGCAGGAAGCGCGCGCTGAACTCGCTGCCCTTGCGCAGCGAGATGTCGGAAAAAGTCCCCACGCAGCGCAGCGCCCGTCCTTCGGGCGAGCGGCGCAGCACCTGACCGCGCGCCTGCACCCAGATCCAGTCGCCGCTGCGCGTGCGCAGCCGGTGTTCGGAATCGTAATAGGGCTGCTCGCCCTTGAAATGGGCGGTGAGCGCGGCCTGGACGGCGCGGAGATCATCGGGATGGCAAAGTTCGGCCCAGGCGACCGCCGTGTCCGGAATCTCGTCCTGCCGATAGCCGAGCACCTGCGCCCATTGTTCGGAACACCAGGCCGACCCGGTCTGCAGGTCCCAGTCCCACACCCCTTCGCGCGCGCCGACGATCGCCAGATGGCTGCGCACGATGTCAAGGCTGCACGATGCCTCGTCGCTCGGACTGATGACGGTCTTCTCTAGGCTTGCCTGGTTCACGGACATTCGGTCGCCTGCACCTGCCCCTTGCGCGCCGAGGATGGCACGACTGACGGCAAAGACAAGCACCCCGGCCGCCGGCAGAAAACAATTACATTATAGGCGTGCCGCATGGCTTCGCCGTCACTGCCGCCCCCAAATCCCGGCCTCGGACACGCAAATCGGCCCGGCTTGCCTTTTCCTTGCGCGCCCGAACCGCTAACCCGCTGTCATGACCGATCTTCCCCCGCCGCCGCGCGCGGCCGTGCGCCCGACGACCGTCACCCATCACGGCGTCTCGATCGAAGACCCCTATGCCTGGCTGCGCGACCCCGGCTATCCGGAGGTCGGCGATCCCGAAATCCTCGCCTATCTGGAGGCGGAAAACGCCTATTTCGAGGCCGCGATGGCGGGCCGTCAGGGGCTGGTCGACACGATCTTTGCCGAGCTGAAAGGCCGCATCAAGGAAGATGACAGCTCGGTGCCGCAGCGTGACGGCGCCTATTGGTATTGGCGGTCGTTCGACACCGGTGCCCAATATCGCAAATGGTGGCGCGCGCCGGCCGCCGGCAACCCCGCCCGCCCGCGCACCGGGGCGGAGCTGGCGCATGCCGAACTGATCCTCGACGAGCCGGCGCTGGCGGAGGGCAAGCCCTATTTCCGCCTTGGCGGCATGGACATCAGCCCCGATGACCGGCTGCTCGCCTATGCGGTCGACGACAGCGGGGCCGAGCGTTTCACCATCCGCATCAAGGATCTGACCACCGGCGCGCATCTGGACGAGGTGATCGAAGGGACGCTGGGCGGGTTCCTGTTCGCGGGCGATGGCCAGTCGCTGCTCTACGGGCTGGTCAACGAACATTGGCGGATCGATGTCGCCAAGCTCCACCGGCTGGGCACGCCGGTGGCCGAGGATATCGAAATCTACGGCGAGGCGGATCAGGGCTTTCAGGTCGGTCTGGGCCTCACCCAGTCGCGGCGGTTCATCCTGGTGTCGACCGGCGACCATGTGACCAGCGAGATCCGGCTGATCCCCTATGCCGATCCGCTGGCGCAGCCGATCCTGGTCGCGCCGCGCCTGCCAAATCGCGAATATGACGTGGAAGAACATGATGATAGACTGTTCATCCGCACCAATGACACGCACCCCAATTTCCGCCTCGTCACCGCGCCGCTGACCGCGCCCGGCGACTGGCAGGAGCTGCTGCCGGCATCGGCCGATTTCTATCTGACCGACGTCACCTGCTTTGCCGACTGGTTCGTGGTCGAAGGGCGCGAGCATGGCCTCGACCGCATCCGCATCCATGATTATCGCGGCGGCGCGGCGCATCAGATCGCCTTTCCCGAAGCCAGCTATACGGCCGGGCTGGACGACAATCCCGAATACCGGACGCCGGTGCTGCGGCTTGCCTATGAATCGATGGTCACGCCGGGCACGGTGATCGACTATGACGTTGCCGCGCAAACCCGCGACATCCTGAAAGTGCAGGAGATTCCATCGGGTTACGACCCCTCGCTCTATGCGACCGAGCGGCTGGAGATCGTCGCGCGCGACGGGGTGCGGGTGCCGGTGTCGATCGTCTATCGCCGGGATTATCCGCGCGACGGATCGGGGGCGCTCTACCTCTACGGCTATGGCGCTTACGGGCTGGCGATGGAGCCGGGCTTCGGCATCGGCCGGTTCAGCCTGCTCGATCGCGGCATGGCCTTTGCCATCGCCCATATCCGGGGCGGCGACGACCTTGGCCAGCAATGGTATCTAGACGGCAAACTCACGAAAAGGACGAATACGTTCAACGACTTCGTCGATGTCGCCAAGGGCCTTGCAGAGGCCGGCTGGACGCGGCCGGGGCGCATCGCCATCGCCGGCGGATCGGCGGGCGGCGAGCTGATGGGCGCGGTCATGAATCAGGCCCCCGAGCTATGGGGCGCGGTGGCCGCGCATGTGCCGTTCGTCGATGTGCTCAACACGATGCTCGATCCCGATCTGCCGCTGACCCCCGGTGAATGGCCGGAATGGGGCAATCCGATCGAGGACGAGGCGGCGTTCCACCTGATCCTCAGCTACAGCCCCTATGACAATGTCGCACCGCGCGCCTATCCGCCGCTGCTGATCACCGCCGGGCTCAACGATCCGCGCGTCACCTATTGGGAACCGGCCAAATGGGCGGCCCGGCTGCGCGCGACCAAGACCGACGATAACATCCTGCTTTTGAAGACGAATATGGGCGCGGGCCATGGCGGCAAATCGGGCCGGTTCGAAAGCCTGAGGGAGACGGCGGAGGAGTTCGCCTTCATCCTGTGGCAGCTCGGGCTGGACCGGGGCTGAGGCGCGCGGCCATGCGCTTCACTTGCGAAATCACGCCCCAGCCGGCCGATATCGACGAGCTGGGGCATGTGAACAATGCCGTCTGGGTGCGCTGGCTCCAGCATGTCGCCACCACCCATTGGCAGGCGGCGGCCGATCCCGCCCATGTCGATGCCTATATCTGGGTCGTGCTGCGGCATGAGATTGATTATCTTGGCAATATGACCGCCGATGAGGTGGCGCAGGGCTTGCGCGTGCGCGCCGAAACCTGGGTGGGCGACGCGCCGCGCGGGGCGAAGTTCGACCGGTTTGTCGAGTTTTTCGGCCCTGACGGTCAGGTCAAGGCCCGGGCCCGGACGGTCTGGGCGATCATCGACCGGGCCACCGGCCGCGCCATCCGCGTTCCGCGCGACGTGGCGGCACGCTTCGCGCCATTCACCGGTTAGAGCGGTTTCCGATCCGATTGCATCGGATCGGCCGCTCTAGCCCTTTGATTTACCGCATTTTCCGAGTCGCCGGGTGATTCAACCCGGCTTGAAAATGCTCTAAGCGGTCGGCGGCGCGCGCGCCTGCCATTCGCCTTTCGCGTTCAGGCCAGCGCGTCGATCACCGCGCGGATTGCCTCGGGCGCGAACACCATTTCGATATGGCCGCAGCCAATCTCAACCGCCCGGTCGGACGCGCCGCGCGCGGCATGGCCGGCGACGATGCCGTCCTGCCGCGACCAGATCGCCACGGTTTCGACCGGCGGCTTTTCCTCGAGCGTGCAGGCGAGCGGCGGCGCATCGACCGGATGGCCGGCCACCCATTCATAGACGCGCCAGACATTGTTGTTGCGGCGCGGATCGCCGCAGATCGGGCTGCCCAGCGTCACCACCTGCGCCACCGCAGCTGGCGCGCGCTTGGCATATTCGCGCGCAATCAGCCCACCAAGGCTCCAGCCGACCAGCGCCACCGGCTCGCCGCGCCCGATCTGGGCGATGCGCGCGTCGATTGCCGCCATCACATCGTCGCGCAGCCCGAGATTGCGCCCCCGCCCCCAGCCATGGGCGCGAAACCCGGCCGCGGCGAGGCCAAGGCGCAATGGCCGCGTCGACCCGTCAGAGGCAAGAAAGCCCGGAATCACCAGCACGGGCCGGCCGCGCCCGACCTGCCGAGCGCGCGGCATGGCCGGCGATGCGAGGCGGCGGGGATTGACCACCGTCCGCAGTTCGCGTGCCAGCATCGCCCAACCGGGCGCGCGCGCTTCGACAAGGTGCGGGGCAGTTCGCATCATGAGGATATATGACGATTTGGTGACACGCGCAAGCAAGCCTCTCAACTTGCCGTCACAAGTCGTTGGTTTGATGCGATTATGCAGCAGCGCGCTGGCGCCCTGGCCGGTCCTCCGGCCGTGCCAGCGCGACGCGGTTCCGCCCCTCGTCCTTGGCGCGGTAGAGGGCGCGGTCAGCCTCAAGCACCAGCATGTCGAGGCTGGAGAGCGCGCCGGCGGCAACGCCGATGCTGATCGTCACGCTCGGCAGCAGCGATTCGGGGTCGAAGCTCGACACCACCGAGGCGCGGATGCGTTCGGCAAGCGTCGCGGCGCGGGCGAGATCATGCCCGGTGAGCGCGACCAGAAACTCTTCACCGCCATAGCGCGCGACGATCGCCCCGGCCCCCGAAACGCGGGCGACATGATCGGCGACATGCTGGAGGATCTGGTCGCCCGTGCCATGGCCGTAACGGTCGTTGACGCGCTTGAAATGATCGATGTCGATGGCGAGCAGACCGAGCAGCGACTCCGGGGCCAGGCCGAGCGCCGCGCGGTCGAGCGCCTCGCGAAAACCGCGCCGGTTGGCAAGGCCGGTGAGCATGTCGGTCTGCGCCTGCTGCTCCAGCGCCTGATGCCGCTCCAGCGCGCGCTCATTCTCCAGCCGCAACTGGCGGATGCGGCCCGCGACCGGCAGCGACAGGATCAGGCATTCAAGCGTCATCACCGCCAGCAGCAGCGCATCGGGCAGCTGATCGGGCTGGATGATGCCCATGCTGCGCAGCGGATAGAGGAACGACACGATCAGCGGCAGCGTCCAGCCGGCAAGCAGCGTCAGCGCGGACGGATAACGCCGGATGCAGCCGGTCAGAACCAGCACCGCCGTCGCAACCAGCGTGTTAGACGCCGCCAGATTGGCCAGCATGGCCGCTCCGGCAAGCTGGTCATCGGGTGCCAGCGCATAGAGCAGGGCGGTCACCGCCGATCCCAGCGCCGCCAGGAACGCCCAGCGCCGCTGCCAGCCCGGCAGCGCCACGCGTTCGATGTAGGTGACGACAAAACTGATGCCGGTCCCTGCCGCCATCGCCATGGTGAAGCCGAGGATCCGGGAGATCGTGCCGGCATCGAGCCACGGCGCGATCACCCGCACCAGCCCGGAATAGCAGATCGCATAGCCGAGCATCAGCCCGACATGGGCGCAGTAGATCAGCTGGAACCGCCGCCGGATCGCGAAAAACAGCGACGAATGGAACAGGATGGTGAGCAGCAACATGCCCACGCCCGCCCCGAAGATCAGCGCCCGGTTGCGATCATAGCTCGAAAACTCAAGCGCCGACATCAGCCAGGGGGAGCGGACATAGGTGGTGCCGACCGCCGCCTCGAGCCGGACGACCACGCGCGTGACACGGGCGTCGAGCAGCGCGGGCAGCGACATATAGCCGGCGGTTCCCCAGGCCCGGTCGGGGTCCGCCGGATCATAATGGACATGAACGTGCCCGCCATTTTCGCCGAACAGCCACGCATCGACCGACCGGCTGCGATGATTGTCGATCATCAGTCGCCAGCTGCGCGGATAGCGCGCGGATTGATTGAGCGGAACGCGATACGCGACCCATGTCGTCCCGACCGCAGAGTGCGGCGCAGGCTGATCGCAGCGGCCGAGCAGCGGCAGCATCTGGGCGATATCCAGCCCAGCGGGGGCAAGCAGGCGGCAGGTCTCGATCAGCGTCACCGGCCCGGTGCGCGGGGGTGGCGCATTGGCGGGCACGGCCGCCGCCGGCCCCGCGGGCACGGCGAGGCAAGCCAGCACCAGCGCCAGCCAGCCACACGCCGCCGCGAATCTCGCACCAAGTCCACCCACGCGGCGGACCCTAGCCAAAAAGTCGTTAGCGCCGCTTAAACGGCGTTTGTTCCGGCCGTATCCGAAAGGCCCGCCACCCGGCGGCAGGGCCGAACCGCGTAAGAAAAGGGCGGCGAACCCGGAAAGGTCCGCCGCCCTGTTCGGTTCGGTCGTGATCAGCCGATCAGCCGGCGACCGGCGCGCCCTTCTTGTCCGCCCAGATATTCTGGTACGACATGTAGGCGAGCACGGTGAACACCAGCAGGAAGATCATCACCGCCAGACCGGTCGAATGCCGGTTTTCCAGCTTCGGCTCGGCCGTCCAGGTGAGGAACGCCGACACGTCCTTCGCCATCTGATCGACCGTCGCCTTGGTGCCATCGGCATAGGTGACCTGATCGTCGCTGGCGATCGGCGGCGGCATGGCGATGTTGAGGTTGGCGAAATAGGGGTTGTAGTACAGACCGTCAGGCGTCTTCACGTCCGGGAACTTCTTCAGAAGCTCGGCGGGCTGGTCCTGATAGCCGGTCAGCAGCGAGTAGATATAGTTGCCGCCGTCGTGACGGGCCTTGGCCATCAGCGACAGATCGGGCGGCAGCGCATTGTTGTTCGCCGCCCGCGCCGCGACCTCGTTGGGATACGGGGTCGGGAAACGGTCGGACGCCAGATTCTTGCGCGTCGCCGGTTCGCCGGTTTCCGGGTTCACCGACGGGGTCTGCACCGCCCATTGTTCGGCAATCGCCTTCACCTCGGCTTCGGAATAGCCGAGGTCCGCAAGATTGCGGAACGACACATATTTCAGCGAGTGGCAGCCCGAGCAGACTTCCTTATAGACCTGGAAGCCGCGCTGGAGCTGGGCGCGGTCGAACTTGCCCATCGGGCCGTCGCTCGACAGGCCGGCGCTGCGCGGATGCTTGTGGAACAGCTTTTCAGCCGTCACGGGCTTGCCGTCGCGCGCGAAGCTGACGGCACCCGTGATGACGGACACGAGCAGGACCAGGCAGAAGCCGAGTCCGACCAGAAATGCGATCAAACGAGCCATTTTTGTCTTCCTTACTCGGCCGGCTGCGGCGCGCCGAAGGTGCCGCCCGCGCCAAGCGGGGCCGATTCCTGTCCCTTGCCCTTGAGCACCGCTTCGGTGATCGAGTTGGGCAGCGGCAGCGGCCGCTCGATCGCCGAGACGATCGGCAGGATGATCAGGAAATGCGCGAAGTAATACATCGACGCGATCTGCGAGATGATCACATACGGCTCTTCCGCCGGCGCGCCGCCGCAATAGCCGAGCACCAGAATGTCGACCACCAGCACCCAGAAGAAGGGCTTGTAGAGCGGCCGGTAGCTGGTCGAACGCACGGGCGAGCGGTCGATGAGCGTCAGGAAGAACAGCAGGATGATCGAGCCGAACATCGCGACCACGCCCAGCAGCTTGGCCGGCAGGATGAAGTCGACGGTGAAGGCGCGCAGGATCGCGTAGAACGGCCAGAAATACCATTCAGGCACGATATGGGCCGGGGTCGAGAGCGGGTTCGCTTCGATGTAATTGTCCGGATGGCCGAGGAAGTTCGGCGCAAAGAACACCATCGCGCAATAAGCGAGCAGGAACACGCCGACGCCGAAACCGTCCTTCGCCGTGTAATAGGGGTGGAACGGCACGGTGTCCGACGCCTGCTTCACTTCAACGCCGGTCGGGTTCGACGAACCCGGGATGTGCAGCGCCCAGATCTTGAGGATCACGACGCCCGCGATCACGAACGGCAGCAGATAGTGCAGCGAGAAGAAGCGGTTGAGCGCCGCATTGTCCGGCGCAAAGCCGCCCAGCAGCCAGATCTGGATCGGCTCGCCGACCAGCGGGATTGCCGAGAACAGGCCGGTGATGACCTTGGCACCCCAGAAGCTCATCTGCCCCCAGGGGAGCACATAGCCCATGAACGCCGTCGCCATCATCAGCAGGAAGATGACGAGGCCGAGCAGCCACACCATCTCGCGCGGGGCCTTGTAGGATCCGTAATACAGCCCGCGGAAAATGTGGATGTAGACGACGATGAAGAAGAAGCTCGCGCCATTGGCGTGCATGTAGCGGATCAGCCAGCCGGCATTCACGTCGCGCATGATGTGCTCGACCGAGTCGAACGCGACCAGGCCGTTGGCGGCGAAATGCATCGCCAGCACGATGCCGGTGATGATCTGGATGCCCAGCGCCAGGCCCGAAAGCACGCCGAAGTTCCAGAAATAATTGAGGTTGCGCGGCACCGGATAGCCGCCGCCGACCGCGTTGTAGACGAGCCGCGGCAGGGGCAGCCGCTCGTCCAGATACTTCATGAGCGGATGCTTCGGCTCATACTGCTTTGCCCAGGGAAAGCTCATGCTGCAGCTCCCACTTCGATGACGGTGTCAGACCGGAACACATAGTCCGGCACTTCGAGATTCTTCGGCGCCGGGCCTTTGCGGATGCGGCCGGCGGAATCGTAGTGCGAGCCGTGGCAGGGGCAGAAATAGCCCCCGAACTCGCCCTTATTCTCGCCCTCGGCGGCCCCCAGCGGCACGCAGCCCAGATGGGTGCACACGCCAAGCGTGACCAGCCACTGTTCCTTGCCCGGCTTGGTGCGGTCAGCCAGCGTCTGCGGATCGCGCAGCGTGTCGGCCGCAACCTTGTTGGCGGCAGCGATCTCTTCGGCCGTCAGGTGACGGACGAAGAGCGGCTGTTTTCGGTAAATGGCCTTGATCGATTGCCCCGGCTGGATCTGCGACAGATCCACCTCAGTCGAGGCGAGCGCGAGGACGTCGGCGGCCGGGTTCATCTGGTTGACCAGCGGCGCGACGAACGCGGCCCCGCCGACACCGGCGAACGCAACGGCGGCAATGTTGATGAAATCGCGACGGCGATGCCCTTCGGGGGCGAGCGCCTCATCGCTGTGCGTTTGCTCAATCGTGGCCATGGTCTGCCTTTTTGTCGCGAAACCCCGAGCGCGAACGAACCGGGAGCGGAATAGGCCTGGCTTCCCATAGCTCGCGCCGCCGGGGCATACCCCCGGCTAAAGGGGCCAATAGCGCCGTTTGTTTAACTTGCAAACAGGATGTTCTCCGGGCTTTTACGGGGGCCATGATCCGCCTTGCCCTGTTCCAGCCCGACATCCCCGGCAATGTCGGCGCAGTGCTGCGCACGGCTGCCTGCCTTGGCGTCGCAGTCGATCTGATCGAACCGATGGGCTTTGTCTGGCACGAACCGCGCGTGCGCCGCGCGGTGATGGACTATTTCGACCATGTGCAGGTGACGCGCCATGCCGACTGGAACGCCTTTCTGGCAACGGTCGGCGCGGCCCGGCTGGTGGTGATGGCGGCGCGCGGCAGCGTGCCGGTGGCCGAGGCCGGGTTCCGCCCCGACGACATCTTGCTGATGGGCAGCGAAAGCGCCGGCGCACCCGCTTATGTGCATGAACGCGCCGATCTGCGCGTGCGCATCCCGATCCGCCCCGGCCTCAGGTCGCTCAACCTGTCGGTCGCCGCCGCCATCGCCGCGGCCGAGGCATTGCGCCAGACCGGCACCGGGCCGGGCTGACCAGATCCGGCGCGCATGGCCGGCTTCGGGCTTGACCCGGTACCCGCCCCCGGCCCACCTTGCCGCGCAACGATTTGATCAAAAGGGGGAACGGCACGCGTGCAACTGGATGAACAGCAACAGGCGGCGCGGGCCTGGTTCGAAAGCCTGAGGGACCGGATCTGCGCGACGTTCGAGGCGATCGAGCGCGAGGCCGGATCCGATGCCAGCTTTTCCTACACCGCCTGGGACCGGCACGATCCCGACGGCACGCCCGGCGGCGGCGGCGTTCAGGGGCTGATGAAGGGCCGGGTGTTCGAAAAGGTCGGCGTCAACGTGTCGACCGTCGGCGGCCGGTTCGAGGGTGAGTTTGGCAAGACCATTCATGGCGCGGGCGACGATCCGCGCTTTTTTGCAACCGGCATCAGCCTGGTGGCGCACATGGCCAATCCGCATGTGCCGGCGGTGCACATGAACACGCGCTTCCTGCGCACGACGCGGCAATGGTTCGGCGGCGGCGCGGACCTCAATCCGCCGCTGCCCAAGGACGGGGATACCGCCGATTTCCACGCCCGGCTGAAGGCGGCGTGCGACGCGCATGACCCCGGCTATTATGACCGGTTCCGCAAATGGGCCGACGACTATTTCTACATCCCGCACCGCGGCGTGCATCGCGGCGTGGGCGGGATTTTCTACGACCATCTGGAGGGCGATTTTGACCGCGATTTCGCCTTCACCCGCGCCGTCGGCGAGGCGTTTCTCGATATCTATCCGCAGCTTGTCCGCCGCCGGATGAACGATGCGTGGGACGCGGCCGACCGCGAGGCGCAGCTTGTCTGGCGCGGCCGCTATGCCGAGTTCAACCTGGTCTATGACCGGGGCACGCTGTTCGGGCTGAAGACCGGCGGCAATATCGACGCGATCCTGATGAGCCTGCCGCCCGAGGCGAAATGGCCATGACCGGCCCGCTGCTGGTCGCGCGCGACGGCGCGGTCGTCACGCTGACGCTCAACCTGCCCGACAAGCGCAACCCGGTGTCGGAACCCGAGATGGTCGAGGCGCTGGTCGACGCGCTCGAGGCCGCGGACCGCGACATCGGCGTGCGCGCGGTGATCCTGACCGGGGCGGGCAGCGCCTTTTCCTCGGGCGGCGATCTGCGCGCGATGCAGTCGGGCACCGGGCTGCGCGCCGCCCTGCCGGCGGAAACGCGCCGCCGCTACCGCGCCGGCATCCAGCGGCTGCCGCTGTTGTTCCATGCGCTCGAAGTGCCGGTGATCGCCGCCGTCAACGGCCCGGCGATCGGCGCGGGGCTGGACCTGGCGTGCATGTGCGACATCCGCATCGCCGCCGATACGGCGGTGTTTGCCGAAAGCTTTGTCAGGGTGGGCATCGTGCCCGGCGATGGCGGGGCGTGGCTGCTGCCGCGGATCATCGGCTTTTCGCGCGCGACCGAGCTGGCGCTGACCGGCGAGACGGTGGGCGCCGCCGAGGCGCTGGCGATGGGGCTGGTGTCGCGGGTGGTGCCGGGCGATGCGCTGCTCGATGCCGCGCGCGCGGTCGCGGCCAAGATCGCCGCCAACCCGCCCCAGGCGGTGCGGATGACCAAGAGGCTGCTGCGCGAAGGGCAGACGGCGACGCTGCCGGCGCTGCTCGACCTGTCGGCGGCGATGCAGGCGCTGGCGCACGCGACCGCCGATCATGACGAAGCGGTCGATGCCTTTCTCGCCAAGCGGACGCCGCGTTTCGAGGGCGGCTGATGTTCGACACATTGCGGTTCACGCCGCTGCCCGAGGCGGCCGAGGCGCTGCGCCCGCGCGTGCAGGCGCTGATCGCCCGGCATGTCGCCCCCCTGCCCGCCAGCGCGCGCATCCGCAGCTGGCTGGCCGCCGACCGCGATTTCAGCCGGGCGATGGGGCAAGCCGGGCTGCTCGGCCTGACGCTGCCGGTTGCCTATGGCGGGGCGGGGCTTGATGCCTTTGCCCGCTATGTGGTGGTCGAAGAGCTGTTGGCGGCGGGCGCGCCGGTCGGGCTGCACTGGATCGCCGACCGGCAGAGCGCGCTGATGATCCTCGCCCATGGCAGCGAGGCGCAGCGCCAGCGCCATCTGTCCGCCATCTGCCGGGGCGAATCCTTTTTCGCCATCGGCATGAGCGAGCCGGAATCGGGATCGGACCTCGCCTCGGTGCGGACGCGCGCGGTGCGCCAGCCCGATGGCAGCTGGCGGCTGAGCGGGCAGAAGATCTGGACGACCAACGCCCAGCATTGCGACCAGATGATCGCGCTGGTCCGCACCTCGGGCGACAGCGGCGACCGGCAGCGCGGCCTGTCGCAGATGCTGATCGACCTCAGCCTGCCCGGCATCACCATCCGCCCGATCGCCGATGCGACCGGGCATGAGGATTTCAACGAACTGTTCTTCGACGATGTCGCCCTGCCCGCCGACGCACTGCTGGGGCGCGAGGGCGAGGGCTGGACCCAGGTCAATGCCGAGCTGGCGTTCGAGCGGTCGGGGCCGGAGCGCATCTGGTCGAGCGCGGTGCTGCTCGACCAGTGGATCGCCCATGTCGCGCGCCACCCCGCCGATCCGGCACGCACCCGGCTGGCGGGGCGGCTGACCGCAGAGCTGGCGGCGCTGCGCGCGCTGTCGGTCGCGGTCACCGCGCGGCTGGTGGCGGGCGAGGAACCGGCGGTCGAGGCGGCGCTGCTCAAGGATCTGGGCACCGGCTTTGAACAGTCGGTGCCGACGCTGGTCGCCGATGATCTGGCGGCGCGCCCGGACGAGCCGGTGGGTGCCGAACTGTCGGCGACGCTGTTCCACGCGCTCGCCATCGCCCCGGCCTATTCGCTGCGCGGCGGCACGCGCGAAATCCTGCGCGGCATCATCGCCCGCGCGCTGGGGGTCAGGTGATGGATCTGCTCGGCCCGTTTGAACGGCTGCTCGATGCCCATGCCCGTGACGGGCTGGAGGAGGCGCTCGACGCCGCCGGCTATCTCGACCTGCTGGTGCCCGGCGTCGGTCCGGGGCTGGACGAGGCAGCGCCGCTGCTGCGCGCGCTCGGCCGCCGGGGGATCGACCTGCCGCTTGGCCAGACGATGGCGGCGCGGGCCGCCGCGCCTGCCGCCCCCGATCGGGCGCTGCTTGCCGTGCTCGCCGCCAACGAGATTGCCGGCGGCGGCGAGGCGCTGCTCGACATGTGCCTTGCCCATGCGACGACGCGGCGGCAGTTCGGCCGCCCCATCGGCCAGTTTCAGGCCGTCCAGCATCAGCTGGCGCAGCTGGCCGAGCAGGTGGTGCTGGTGCGCGTGGCGGCGGAGGCCGCGTGCCGCGCCGGCCCGCTGCCGCCCGCGCCACTGGCGGCGATGGCGAAGACGGTGGCAAGCGCCGCCGTGCCGGTGATGACCGGCATCGCCCATGCCGTGCACGGCGCAATCGGCATCACCCGCGATTTTCCGCTGCACCGCATCACCGGGCGGCTGCACCGGCTGCGCATGGCGGCGGGCAGCGAAAGCTTCTGGGCGGAACAGCTGGGCGCGGCGCGGCTGGCGGCGGCACGGCTGGGGGAGACCGGGGCCGACGCGCCGGGCGCATCGCTCGGCTTTGTGCGGGCGGTGCTGGGCGGCTGAAGCTGGTCATGCCGCCGGGTGGTCCCATCCGGTGGCCCGGGCATACCAAAAGGCCCGCCCGGACATCTCCGGGCGGGCCTTTTTGTCGGGCGCGGTCCGCCGCTGCGGTGCAGCAGGCGGGCGGCGGCTCAGCCCTTCAGGCGGCCGATCTCGCGACGCGTGAGGCTGGTGACGACGCGGCCGTCTTCGACCTTCAGCTGGTCCCAGCCGATGGTCACGAAATGATCCTTGTAGATCACCTTGACCCACTTCTGCTCGGCGACGCGGTTGATCAGGCCGACGCGCTTGCCTTCGGCATCATAAAGCGGGGTGTCGGCGGCGATGGCACCGTCCTGGGCGAAAGCCGGCGCGGCCGAAACGAAGGCCGGAGCAGCAGCGATCAGGGCAAAAGCGAGAAAAGCAGGCTTCATCGTTCGGTTTCCTTTGCGAAACGGGACTGGAGCGGGACGAGCCGGCCCGGCACCGCCCTTTTGCGGACAAACACGCGCCGATTCCGCATCCTCGTGACGGCCCGGAAGGCCATCGTCCCGGCGGACTTTGCGCCCGCTCGTCTCTTGTCATCGCCCGGCAGGCGGCCGCCCGCCGGTCGCGGCGCGCCGACCGGGCTGACCCGGCCGAATCGCCTGTTGCATCGCAGCATAGGTTGCGACCCGCAACCCGTCTAGTCCCACGCTTACGTAAAGGTCAAGCCGATTCGTTACGCCATGGTGGCGGCGGGTCCGCCCCACCCCGCCCTGACGCGGCTGCCGGGCCACCGCGCAATCAACCAAGCTCAGAAAAGTCTAATAGCTGCGCGGCAGGCCCAGCACATGTTCGGCGACATAAGCGAGGATCATGTTCGTGCTGATCGGCGCGACCTGATAGAGCCGCGTCTCGCGGAACTTGCGCTCGACATCATATTCGGCGGCAAAGCCGAAGCCGCCATGCGTCTGTACACAGGCCTCGCCCGCCGCCCAGCTCGCCTCCGACGCCAGCAGCTTGGCCATGTTCGCCTCCTCGCCGGCATTCTCGCCCGCCTCGTAGCGGGCGATCCCCGATGCGACCATCAGCTCGGCCGCGCGCATCTGCGCATAGGCGCGGGCGATGGGGAATTGGACGCCCTGATTCTGGCCGATCGGCCGCCCGAACAGCTGCCGCTCGCGCGCATAGGCGGTGGCGCGGGCGATGAACCATTTGGCGTCGCCGATGCATTCCGCCGCGATCAGCAGCCGTTCGGCATTCATCCCCGACAGGATGTAGCGAAACCCCTGCCCTTCCTCGCCGACCAGGCTCGATGCCGGCACGCGCAGCCCATCGAAAAACACCTCGGTCGTCGAATGATTCATCATCGTCTCGATCGGGCGGATGGTCAGGCCGTTGCCGATCGCAGCGCGCATGTCGATCAGGAATACCGACAGGCCGTCGGTTTTGCGCGCCACCTGATCGCGCGGCGTCGTCCGCGCCAGCAGCAGCATCAGGTCGCTATGCTCGGCCCGGCTGGTCCAGATCTTCTGGCCGTCGATCACATAGTCATCGCCCTCGCGCCGCGCCGTGGTGCGCAGCGCCAGCGTGTCGGTGCCGCTGGTCGGTTCGGTCACGCCAAAGGCCTGAAGGCGCAGTTCGCCGCGCGCGATCTGCGGCAGATACTGGGCCTTTTGCGCCTCCGATCCGTGGCGCAGCAGCGTGCCCATGATGTACATCTGGGCATGGCAGGCAGCACCATTGCACCCCTGGGCCTGGATTTCCTCAAGGATCGCCGCCGCGCCCGACAGCGGCAGCCCGGCCCCGCCATAGGCTTCGGGAATCAACGCGGCGAGATAGCCGGCATCGCTCAGCGCCTGCACAAACTCGGTCGGATAGGCGCGGGCGCGGTCCTTTTCGCGCCAATATTCGCCGGGAAAGCCGGCGCACAGCTTCGCCACTTCGGCGCGGATCGCCGCATGGTCGGTCATCCAATCACCCCTTTTTCACGCAAATCCGCCAGCTCGCGGCCCGACAGGCCCAGCCGCGACGCCAGCACGGTGTCGGTATCGGCCCCCAGCACCGGGGCCGGGCGCGGCGCGGCGCGCGGGGCATCGGCCATCGCGCCGAATGCGCCAGCCGCCGGATAGTCCAGCCCGCTCGGATTGGCGGCGGCGCCGAACATGGGATTGGCGGTGACCAGCGCCGGGTCGGCCGCCGCCTCGATCATCGTCTGATAGCCGCCCCAGCACGCCCCCGCCGCCTCCAGCGCCGGGATCAGCCGGTCGGCGGTCATCGTCGCCACCGCCGCCTCGACCAGCGGATAGAGCGCATCGCGGTGCGCATAGCGCAGCCCCTCGTCGCGCGCGAAGCTGACGCCGCGCGCCGCCTCGACCGCGGCGACCTGATCGCCCAGCCCGAGCACCGCGACCAGCCCCGTCCATTGCCGGGGGGTGATCGCCATCAGCATCAGCCTTTTGCCATCGGCGGTCACGAAATCGCGCCCGAACGCGCCGAACACGTCATTGCCGATGCGCGGCCGGTTCGCGCCGGTGGTCAGCACCTCGGCCAGCATTCCCAGATTGGCGATGGTGCCGGTCGCCACATCCTGCAGCGGCACGCGCATTTCACCGCCCTGCCCGGTCGCATCGCGGTGGCGCAGCGCCGCCAGCATCGCAAAGGCGGCATAGGCCCCGGTCAGCAGATCCCAGGCCGGCAGCACATGATTGACCGGCGCATCGCCCAGATCGGCCGGGCCGGTGATCTGCGGAATGCCGACCGCGGCATTGACCGTGTAATCAAGCGCAGGGCCGCCATCGGCGCGGCCCATCACGCGGACGGTGACCAGATCGGGCCGCCGCGCCGCCAGCGGGGCATGGGCCAGAAAGCCGGTTGCGGGAAAATTGGTCAGGAACTGGCCGGTCGCCACCACCAGCGCCTGCAACAGCTCGCGCCCCGCCGGCTGGCCGAGATCGAGCGCGACCGACGCCTTGGCGCGGTTGAGATTTTCCCAATAGAGGCTGTCGCCGCCCGGGCTTTGCGGCCAGCGCCGGAAATCCGGCCCGCCGCCCAGCTGGTCGACGCGGATCACCTCCGCCCCCATCTGGGCCAGATAAAGCCCTGCGGTCGGCGAGGCGACGAAAGACGACGCCTCGATGACCGTCAGGCCCGCCAGCAACGCTGTCATCGGCGCCCTCATCCCGCATGTCCTCGCTGCGCCGATGCGCGGCGGGGCCGGTCAGCCGCCGGCGACGCCCTTCATTCCCGATCCGGGGGGCGGCGTCCAGCCCTTTTCCTTTACGTCAAGGTAAAGAAGGGGCGATGGCCCTGGCGGTCAGAACTGGCGGCGGGCGCTCAATATCCATTGGCGCGGCTCGACCGGCCAGCCGATCGTGCCGACGCTGCCGCCGTTGAAGCGGCGATTGCCGAGATTGGTCGCGGACAGCGTGACGCCCCAGCGCCCGTCGCGGCTGTCAAAGCCGATCTGGGCGTTGACCGTGCGGGCATTGTCGACCCGGTGCTGCGGCTCGTTGCACAGGGCGGTGAAATAGGCGCTCGCGCCAGACATCTCGCCGCCCACAGTCAGCCGCCCGGCGCGGCCGAGCGCACCGCTCCACCCGCCGCGCACGCCGTAGCGCCGGTCGGGGGTGAACCGCAGGTCGAGCTGGCGTTCATCGGCGACAAAGGCGGTGCAGCCGGGGCTGGACGCCAGCCGGGTGAAGCGGTCGCTAAGCGTCGAGACAAAGCCCGAGGCGGCAAAGCCGTGCGGCAGGTTGAGGCTCGCTTCGGCCTCCACGCCCTCGATCCGCGCATCGCCGACATTCTGGCGGAAGATTTCGGGCGGGTTCGATCCCGCGCGGGCGGCGGAAAAGGCGATGTTGGTATAATCGTTGCGGAACAGCGCGAGGTTGAGCGCCAGCACGCGGTTGAAGAATGACGTCTTCAGCCCCGCTTCATAGCTCCACACGGTTTCGGGGGCGATGGCCCCCTGCCGGTTGAGCACGAAATCGATGTTGCGCGCCCGCCCGTCGAAACTGCCGCTGCGAAACCCCTTGGCGACCGAGGCATAGGCGATGCCCGCCTCGCCGCCCGCGCCCAGCCGGTATTCGGCGGCAAGGCGCGGCGACACATCGGTCCAGCTGTCGGCGATCCGCCGTTCCGCGCGCCGCCCGTCGGGCAGCACCAGCACCGTGTCGGGCGCGGTCAGGAAGGCCACGCGATAGACTTTGCGCTCATGCGTCAGCCGCGCCCCCGCCGACAGGCCAAGCCGGGGCATCGGCCGCCAGGTCAGCGCGCCAAAGCCCGACAGGCTGCGTGTGGACAGGCGCGGCAGATAGGGCGACCAATTGCCCAGCCCCGCCGCGCGCGACGGCGCGACGAAGAAATCATCGGTTCGGAACCGCGCGCCGGGCGTGCCCGCCGGGGCGGCGAAGCTGACCGCCGTCAGCTGGCGATTGTGCTCGGCAAAGGCGAACAGCCCCGCCGTATAGTCGATCTGCCCGCCGATCGGCCCCTGCAGTTGCAGTTCCTGGCTGAAGCTGCGCTGGCGCTGGTCCTGCAACAGGATGACATTGGGCGCAGGCGGCGCGACCGCCGTCTGATCAAAGCCGATGCGGTTGGCGAGTGCGCGGTAGCCGGTGACCGACAACAGGGTCGCCGCGCCCAGCCGGTGTTCGACCCGCAGCGTCACCCCGCCAGTGTCCAGATCGTTGAGCGGATCGGTGTCGGCGGAGGTGAAGCGGTCGATGCTGCCCTCGGGCGCGCGGAAGCGCGGCAGCCGGCGCGCCGGATTGGCCGGATCGACCAGAAAGGGCTGGGGAAAGCGCGGGGTCGAGCCCTCGCCGGTCAGATCGGCGGTGAGCAGGATCGAGGTCAGCGCATCCGGTTCGACCAGCAGCGACAGCCGCCCGGTCGCGAGCCTCTGGTCATTGACGCGCGCGCCATTGGTCAGGTTGCGTCCCCAGCCGTCATGCTGGCGGACGAGCAGCGCACCGCGCAGCGCGGCGCGGTCGCCGAGCGACAGGTTGACGATCGCGCGCCCGTCACGCCGGGCAAAGCTGCCCGTCGCGAGTTCGAGCATCGCCGTATTGCGCCCCGGCTCCGGCCGGCGGGTGACGAGCTTGATCGCGCCGCCGCTGGTGTTGCGGCCGTAAAGCACGCCCTGCGGCCCGCGCAGCACCTCGACCCGTTCGACATCGAGCAGTTCGAACATCGAGCCGGTGGCGCGCGGGAAGATCACGTCATCGACATAGATGCCGACCGGGGGATCGTTGGTGAAGATCGAATCCCCCTCGCCCACCCCGCGCAGGAACACCAGCGCCCCCGAACTGGTGCCGAAATTGCGGTTGAGATAGAGGTTGGGGACGGTCGCGGCGAGCCGGTCGAGATTGCGATAATCCTCGCGCGCCAGCCGGTCGGCCCCGATAGCCGTGACCGCCAGCGGCACCCTGTCCAGCCGCTCGCTGCGGCGCTGGGCGGTGACGAGAATGTCGGCGTCATTGTCCGCCACCGGGGCGGCCGCAAGCGGCGGTGCGGCGACCGACGACAGCAGAAACAGCAGGGCAAGGCCCCGCCTGGTGTGCAGCGATGTGGGAGACATGGCGGGCGCTTTGCCGCTCCACCTCGCGCTTGGCAAGTGCCGGGCTTCCGCCATGAAAAAAGGGCCGCCCCGGCGGGACGGCCCTTGATCTGTCAGCCTGAAAGGACGGGCGATCAGCCCATAATGTCCTGTTCCAGCTTCTTGGCCATTTCCTCGATATTCTCGGGCGGCCAGCCGGGGATTTCCATGCCCAGCCGCAGCCCCATCGAGGACAGCACTTCCTTGATTTCGTTGAGGCTCTTGCGGCCGAAGTTCGGCGTGCGGAGCATTTCCGCCTCGGTCTTCTGCACAAGGTCGCCGATATAGATGATGTTGTCGTTCTTCAGACAGTTGGCCGAACGCACCGACAGCTCCAGCTCGTCGACCTTCTTGAGCAGGTAACGGTTGAGCTGGTTGGCGTCGCTTTCCGCCTCGACCGGGGCCAGGCTGCCGCCGCCATGGGCGACCGGTGCCGACACCGGCATGCCGTCGTCGAAATGGACGAACAGCTGCAGCTGGTCCTGAAGGATGCGCGCCGCATAGGCGACGGCGTCTTCCGGGGCCACGGTGCCGTCGGTTTCGACGGTCAGCGTCAGCTTGTCATAGTCCAGTTCCTGGCCGACGCGGGTGTTTTCCACCTTGTACGCGACCTGACGGACCGGCGAGTAGAGCGCGTCGACCGGGATGAGGCCGATCGGCGCGTCCGCCGGGCGGTTGTTCGCGGCGGGGACATAGCCCTTGCCGGTGTCCGCGGTCAGTTCCATGTTGAGCGTCGCGCCATCGTCGAGATGGCAGATGACCAGATCGGGGTTCATCACCTCGATATCGCCCGAAACGGCGATCATGCCGGCGGTGACTTCGGCCGGGCCGGTCGCCGACAGCTGGAGACGCTTGGGGCCTTCGCCCTGCATCTTGAGCGCGATCTGCTTCACGTTGAGCACGATGTCGGTCACGTCTTCGCGCACGCCCGTGAGCGACGAGAATTCGTGCAGCACATTCTCGATCTTGATCGACGTGACTGCCGCGCCCTGCAGCGACGACAGCAGCACGCGCCGCAGCGCGTTGCCGAGCGTCAGACCGAAGCCGCGCTCCAGCGGCTCGGCGACGAACGTGCCCTTGCGCTTCGGGTCGCCGCCCTGCTTGCGCTCAAGCGCGGTCGGCTTCTTCAGTTCCTGCCAGTTCTTTGCGTTGACAGCCACTTTGTTCCCCTTGGGGCTGGCCCTGAACCGGGTTCAGAGCGGGTAAAGAGGCGCGGCGGGCCACGCACGCGGCCCGCGGCGCGGATTCGTCAGACGCGGCGGCGCTTGGAGGGCCGCACCCCATTGTGCGGGATCGGGGTGACGTCGCGGATCGACGTGATCTGGAAACCGACGGCCTGCAGCGCGCGGAGCGCCGATTCACGGCCCGAACCCGGACCCTTCACCTCGACCTCGAGCGTGCGGACGCCGTGCTCGGCGGCCTTGCGCCCGGCATCCTCGGCCGCAACCTGCGCGGCATAGGGGGTCGACTTGCGGCTGCCCTTGAAGCCCATCATGCCGGCCGAGGACCAGCTGATCGCATTGCCCTGGGCATCGGTGATGGTGATCATCGTGTTGTTGAAGCTGGCGTTCACATGCGCGACGCCGGCGGTGATGTTCTTGCGCTCGCGACGGCGGAGGCGCTGGGGTTCACGTGCCATGATCCGTTAATCCTGACCAAAACTCTATGGAAACAACCGGGCCGAACACCGGCCCGGCGAAGAAGGAGCCTGCCCGGCGCATGGCCGGGCCGGGGGCTTACTTCTTCTTGCCGGCGATCGGCTTGGCCTTGCCCTTGCGCGTGCGCGCATTGGTGTGGGTGCGCTGGCCGCGCACCGGCAGGCCCTTGCGGTGACGCAGGCCGCGATAGCAGGCCAGGTCCATCAGCCGCTTGATGTTCATCGCGGTTTCGCGACGAAGATCGCCTTCCACCGTGAACTGGGCGTCGATCGCTTCGCGGATCTGCAGCACTTCCTGGTCGGACAGGTCCTGCACGCGGCGCTCGGGCGCGATGCCCAGCTGCGCGGTCAGCTTCTTCGACGTGGTGAGGCCGATGCCGTGAATATAGGTCAGCGCGATGACGACGCGCTTGTTGGTCGGGATGTTCACACCCGCAATACGTGCCATTAAATCTGTCTCCTGCTCCACGGGCCGGGTGGCTGCCGGCCCATCTCAGCGCTTTGTTTACCGAAAACGCGCAACACCGGCGTGCGAACGAGTCGCCGCCGGGCAGCCCTGCTGTCGGAAGCGCGATCCCTTACGCGCGCACCCGGCAGCTGTCAACGCCGTGGACCCCGCCCGCCGGCCGGGCCACCGCGCCGGACCGCCTCAACGGTCGAGGATCGCCCCGATCGCCGCCGTCACCTCGTCCATTTCCGCCATGCCGTCGACCCGCGACACCAGCCCGCGCGCCTCGTAATGCGGCAGGATCGGCGCGGTCTTGGCGCGATATTCGGCCATGCGGGTGCGCACCGTCTCGGCATTGTCGTCGGGCCGGCGCTTGAACTCGGTGCCGCCGCAGCTGTCGCAGACGCCCTCGACCGCCGGCTGCTTGTAGCGGTCATGATAACCGGCCCCGCAGCTGGCGCAGGTGAAGCGCCCGGTGATGCGGTCGACCAGCGCCTCTTCATCGACATCGAGTTCGATGACATGGTCGAGCGTGCGGCCACGCCCGGCGAGAATCGTCTCCAGCGTCTCGGCCTGCGCCACGGTGCGCGGATAGCCGTCGAAGATCGCGCCCTGATCAGGACCCATCCGGTCAAGCGCCTCGCCGATCAGCGCCGAGACGATCTCGTCGGACACCAGCGCCCCGGCATCCATGACCGCCTTGGC
This sequence comes from Sphingomonas sp. URJC2, assembly GCF_059803575.1. Taxonomy (NCBI): domain Bacteria; kingdom Pseudomonadati; phylum Pseudomonadota; class Alphaproteobacteria; order Sphingomonadales; family Sphingomonadaceae; genus Sphingomonas; species Sphingomonas sp. URJC2. Next base: position 54,659 of record NZ_JAPFGX010000002.1, on the reverse strand, counting down.
CTGCAAGCCGACCGGCGTGCCCGCCTTTACGGCCGCGCGCAGCATGTCGCCGGTCGACAGCTGCACCATGCCCCGTGCCGCCACCAGCCGGGCAGCCTGGGTTCCCTTGCCCGCGCCCGGAGGCCCCAGCAGGATGATGTTCATCGGCAATCCTCTTCCCCCTTCACGCGGCGTCCGGTGCGGGCGATCAACGCGCCCGCCCGCCCTTCAGCTTCGCCTTCTTGATCAGATCGCCATATTGATGCGCAAGCAAGTGGCTCTGGATCTGGGTGACGGTGTCCATCGTCACGTTGACGACGATCAGCAGGCTGGTCCCGCCCAGATAGAAGGGGATCCCCGCCGCCGACACCAGATATTCCGGCACCAAACAGATGAAGGTCAGATAGGCCGCACCGATGACGGTGATGCGCGTCAGCACATAATCGAGATAGTCGGCCGTCGCATTGCCCGGGCGGATGCCGGGGATGAAGCCGCCATAGCGCTTGAGATTGTCCGCAGTCTCTTCCGGATTGAACACGATCGCCGTGTAGAAGAAGCTGAAGAACACGATCCCGGCGCCGTAGAGCAGCATGTAGAGCGGCGTACCGTGCTGCAGATACTGGTTGAGGCCGATGATGAAATCGCCCCAGGCGCTCTCGCCCGCCGTGCGCTGGCCGGCGAACTGGCTGATCGTCAGCGGCATCAGCAGCAGCGAAGAGGCGAAGATCGGCGGGATGACACCCGAGGTGTTGATCTTGAGCGGCAGATGGCTGCGATCGGCCTGCATCGTGCCGCGCGCGGTCTGGCGCTTGGGATACTGGATCAGCACCCGGCGCTGCGCGCGCTCCATGAAGCAGATGAACGCGATCAGCCCGAGCGCGACGACGATGATCGCGAGGATCAGGAACGGCGACATGGTGCCGGTCCGCCCGCCTTCGAACAGGTTGACCAGCGTCACCGGCAACTGCGCGACGATGCCGGCCATGATGATCAGCGACACGCCATTGCCAACACCCCGGCTGGTGATCTGCTCGCCAAGCCACATCAGGAACATCGTGCCGCCAATCAGCGAGATGACCGCAGTGACGCGGAACAGCACGCCCGGATCGACGACCGCGGCCACGCCCTGCTGCGCGCCGAAGCTTTCCAGCCCAACGGCGATGAAATAGCCCTGAATCGCAGTCAGCCCGACCGTGCCGAAGCGGGTATATTGGTTCAGCCGCTTGCGGCCCGTCTCGCCTTCCTTCTTGATCGCGGCGAGCTTGGGGCTGAGCGTGGTCGCAAGCTGCACGACGATCGACGCGGTGATATAGGGCATCACCCCCAGCGCGATGATCGACATGCGCTCGAGCGAACCGCCCGAAAAGGTGTTGAAAAAGTCGAGCACGCCCCCGCGCGTCTGGTTGGCAAGCAGGCCGAGCGCGGTCGGGTCGATCCCCGGCAGCGGGATGAAGCTGAGCATGCGGAACACGATCAGCACCCCGATCGTGAACCACAGCCGCTTCTTCAGCTCGGTGGCCTGGCCGAATTTCGACAGGTTGAGGTTGGTCGCCAGTTGGTCGGCTCTGGATGCCATGACGTATGGGTCGCCTTAAGATGAAATGAGCGGCGGAAGCATGAATGCCCCGCCGCTCATATAATGCCGTCTCCGGGCTTGTCTAAGCCCGGAAGCCCGAGCGGCGAAAAATCAGCCGCGCGCGGCCTTCTTCGCGTCCCGGACGCTGTTCTTCTTGGCCGCCGCCTTTTCAGCCGCCGGGGTGACCGAAATCACCTCGACCGAGCCGCCCGCCGCCTCGATGGCGCTGCGCGCACCCGCCGACACGCCGGCGACGAGGAAGCTGAGCTTGGCCGTGAACGCGCCCTTGCCGAGCAGACGCACGCCGTCCTTACCGCCGCGCGCGAGGCCGGCAGCCTTCAGCGCCGCATGGTCGATGGTGGTCCCGGCGGCGAGCTTGCCGGCGTCGACAGCCTTCTGCACCGCGCCCAGATTCACCTCGGCATAGTCCTTGGCGAAGATGTTGTTGAAGCCGCGCTTCGGCAGACGCATGTGGAGCGGCATCTGGCCGCCCTCGAAGCCGTTGATCGAGACGCCTTCGCGGCTCTTCTGACCCTTCTGGCCACGGCCACCGGTCTTGCCCTTGCCCGAGCCGATGCCCCGACCGACGCGCATACGGCCCTTGCGGGCGCCGTCATTGTCGCGGATTTCGTTGAGTTTCATGTCCTGCACTCGCTTTCGCTGTTGTCGCGCATGGTTGTCGCGGATGGATGAAGAGCCGCGTTAGAGCGGTTGCCGATCCGATTGGATCGGCCGCTCTAGCCTTTAACCTGCCGCATTTTCCGAGTCGCCGGGTGACTCCACCCGGCTTGAAAATGCTCTAAGGACTGGCGGCATGCGGCGTCAACGACCCCGCATGCCTCCGGCGATCAGTCGACGATCGCCACCAGATGCTGCACCTTGCGGATCATGCCGCGCACTTCGGGCGAATCCTGAAGTTCCGACACCCGGTGCATCTTGTTCAGCCCCAGGCCGATCAGCGTCGCGCGCTGGTCCTGGGTGCGGCGGATCGGCGATCCGATCTGCTTGACTTTGATGGTGGCCATCGCTGGTTACTCCGTGATCGCGGCCGCATCCGCCTCGGCGGTCTGCGAACCGCCGCGGCCGAGCAGATCGGCAATCTTCTTGCCCCGGCGCTGCGCGACCGACTTGGGCGAGGTCTGCTCGCCCAGCGCCTCGAACGTCGCCCGGATCATGTTATAGGGGTTGGACGTGCCGACGGACTTGGTCACGACGTCCGCCACGCCCAGGCTTTCGAACACGGCACGCATCGGACCGCCGGCGATGATGCCGGTCCCCTGCGGGGCAGAGCGCAGCGTCACGCGGCCGGCGCCGAAATGGCCCGCACCGTCATGATGCAGCGTGCGGCCTTCGCGCAGCGGCACACGGATCATCTTCTTCTTGGCCGACGCGGTCGCCTTGGAGATCGCCTCCGGCACTTCGCGCGCCTTGCCATGGCCGAAGCCGACCCGGCCCTTGCCGTCACCGACGACGACCAGCGCCGCAAAGCCGAAGCGCTTGCCGCCCTTCACGGTCTTCGAGACGCGGTTGATGTGGACGAGCTTTTCGATCAGCTCCTCGCCACCTTCCTCGCCACGCGCGCCACGATCGTCGCGCCGGCCGCGGTTGCCGTCACGGCCACGGCCGCCACGGTCGCCACCGCCCCGGCCCCGGCCGCCACGGCCGCGCCGCTCGCCGCCTTCCGGCTGACCGGCTTCAGCGCCGGCCTGGATTTCGGTTTCGTCAGCCATTTAGAACTCCAATCCGCCTTCGCGGGCGGCATCAGCGAGCGCCTTGACGCGCCCGTGGAACAGGAAACCACCGCGGTCGAACACGACCTTGGTGACGCCGGCGGCAGTGGCCCGCTCCGCGATCCGCTTGCCGATCGCAACCGCCGCGTCGATGGTCGCGCCGGTGGTGCCGCGCAGGTCCTTGTCGAGCGTCGAGGCAGCGGCGACGGTGCGGCCGGCCTCGTCGTCGATCACCTGGGCATAGATATGCCGGCCCGACCGATGGATCGACAGGCGCGGACGCGAACCGCCCTTGGCGCGGAGCGCCGTGCGGACGCGCTGGCGACGCTTTTCGAAAAGAGAGAGCTTGGCCATTACTTCTTCTTCCCTTCCTTGCGGAAGATGAACTCGCCGCGATACTTGATGCCCTTGCCCTTGTACGGCTCGGGCTTGCGCCAGCGGCGGATCTCGGCGGCAACCTGGCCGACCTGCTGCTTGTCGATCCCGGTGATGGTGATCGTCGTCTGGTCGGGCGTCGCGATGGTGATGCCTTCCGGCACCGCATAGTCGACATCGTGGCTGTAGCCGAGCTGCAGCTTCAGATTCTTGCCCTGCGCATTGGCGCGGTAGCCGACGCCGGTGATTTCGAGGGTCTTGGTGAAGCCCTCGGTCACGCCGGTGATCAGATTCTGCACCATCGTGCGCTGCATGCCCCAGAACGAGCGGGCCTGCTTGCTGTCATTGGCGGGCTGGACGGAGATCTGACCATCCTGCACCTCGTACGAGATGAGGTCGGCCAGCTTCATGGTGAGCGTGCCCTTCGGCCCCTTCACCGACAGTTCGCCGCCCGCGATGGAGGCGGTGACGCCGGCCGGAATGGCCACGGGCTTTTTCCCGATGCGGCTCATGATCAGAAGACCTCCGCAAGAACCTCGCCGCCGACATTCTGTTCGCGCGCTTCCGCGTCGGACAGAACGCCCTTGGGCGTCGAGACGATGGTGATGCCGAGGCCGTTGCGCACGCGCGGCAGCTCCTTGCTGCCCGAATAAACGCGGCGGCCGGGCTTGGACACGCGGGCGACATATTTGATCGCCGGCTGGCCCTCGAAATACTTCAGTTCGATGCGCAGGCCGCTGTGGCCGCCAACGACTTCTTCGCGATAGCCGCGGATATAGCCTTCGCGCTGAAGCACATCGAGCACACGGGCGCGAAGCTTCGACGCGGGCGAGGTCACGCTGTCCTTGCGCGCCTGCTGGCCGTTGCGGATGCGGGTGAGCAGATCACCCAGGGGATCGGTCAATGCCATGACGTTTGTCCTTACCAGCTCGACTTGGTGACGCCGGGGATCAGGCCCTTGTTGGCCAGTTCACGGAACATCACGCGCGCCAGGCGGAACTTCCGGTAATAGGCGCGCGGCCGGCCGGTCACTTCGCAACGGTTGCGGATACGGGTGGGGTTCGCATTACGGGGCAGCTCGGCCATCTTCAGCCGCGCGATCAGCCGCTCGGTCTCATCGCGCGACGTGTCGTTCGCGATCGCCTTCAGCTTCGCATATTTGCCCGCATACTGCTTCACGAGCTTCCTGCGACGCTCGTTCTTGTTCACGGAACTCAGTTTCGCCATGACTTAAGTTCTCTTTCCTGTCGGCCTCAAGCGGCCTGCTTCTGCTCGGCCGCGTTGTCGCGCGGGAAGGGGAAACCGAAAAGACGCAGCAGCTCGCGCGCTTCATCATCGGTCTTCGCGGTGGTGGTGACGATCACGTCCATGCCCCGCACCTTGTCGATGCGGTCATAGCTGATCTCCGGGAACACCAGCTGTTCCTTCAGGCCCATGGCATAATTGCCACGACCGTCGAACGAATTGGCATTCAGGCCCCGGAAATCGCGGACGCGCGGCAGCGCGATCGTGATCAGGCGGTCGAGAAACTCGTACATGCGTTCACGGCGCAGGGTGACCTTGCAGCCGATCGGCATGCCTTCACGCAGCTTGAACTGCGCGATCGACTTCTTCGCCTTGGTGATGACAGGCTTCTGGCCGGCGATCGCTTCCATTTCGGCAGCGGCCGCTTCGACCTTCTTCTTGTCCTGGGTCGCTTCGCCGACGCCCATGTTGAGCACGATCTTGTCGATCTTCGGCACTTCGAGCGGATTCTTGTAGCCGAACTTCTCGGTCATCGCCTTGACGATGGTCTCGTTGTACAGCTTGCGCATCCGCGGGGTGTAGGTGTCAGCCATTGATGACCTCCCCGGACTTGACGGCCACGCGGACCTTCTTGCCATCGCGCGTTTCGAAACGGACGCGGGTCGCCTTGCCGCTCTTCGGGTCGACCAGCGCGACCTTCGAGGCATGCATCGGCGCTTCCGCGCGCTCCAGGCCACCCTGCGGGTTGACCTGGCTCGGCTTCTTGTGGCGCACGGCGACATTCACGCCGGCGACAACGACCTTGCCTTCCTTCGGCAGGGCGCGGGTGACTTCGCCGGTCTTGCCCTTGTCCTTGCCGGACAGGACGACGACCGTGTCACCCTTTTTGATCTTGGCCATAGCCATGGTTACAGCACCTCCGGCGCCAGGCTGATGATCTTCATGTGCTTCTTGCCGCGCAGTTCGCGCACGACCGGACCGAAGATACGGGTCCCGATCGGCTCCTCGTTCTTGTTCACAAGCACAGCGGCGTTCGAATCGAACCGGATGGTCGAGCCGTCGGCACGGTGAATGTCCTTGGCCGTGCGCACGATGACCGCGCGGTGCACGTCGCCCTTCTTCACCTTGCCGCGCGGGGCCGCTTCCTTGACCGAGACGACGATGATGTCGCCGACGGTCGCGGTGCGGCGCTTGGACCCGCCCAGCACCTTGATGCACTGGACGCGCTTCGCGCCCGAGTTATCCGCCACGTCCAGGTTGGACTGCATCTGGATCATGTGCTGTCCTCCTTAGCCTTCGGCCGTCGCCGCGGGCGGCGTCGAGCGGGTGGCGACGCGTTCGATCACGCGCCAGGTCTTGAGCTTGGAGATCGGCGCGGTCTCTTCGATGCGCACGGTCTCGCCCTCGCGATACTCATTGCCCTCGTCATGGGCATGATACTTCTTCGAACGGCGGATGATCTTGCCGTAGAGCGGGTGCTTCACCTTGCGCTCCACACGGACGACCACCGTTTTGTCGGTCTTGTCGGAGACGATCGTCCCCGTCAGCACGCGCTTCGGCATGTTTCCGTATCCTTACTTCGCAGCCGAGCGCGTGCGCTCGAACTGCAGCGTCTTGATGCGCGCGATGGTGCGGCGCACTTCGCGGACCCGCGACGGCTTTTCCAGCTGGCTGGTCGCCGCCTGGAAGCGCAGGTTGAACGCCTCGCGCTTCAGCTGGCCGAGCTGTTCGGCAAGCTGATCATCGGTCATCGGCTTCAGGTCGCTCGTCTTCACTTCGCGGCTCCCAGGTGAGAGGTGTCGCCCAGACGCGCGACGACCTTCGTCTTGATCGGCAGCTTCATCGCCGCGCGGCTGAACGCGGTCGCGGCGACATCGCCCGGCACGCCGTCCAGTTCGAACAGGATGCGGCCCGGCTTGACCCGCGCGACCCAGAACTCCGGCGAACCCTTGCCCGAGCCCATGCGGACTTCGGCGGGCTTGGACGAGACCGGCACATCCGGGAAGATGCGGATCCACAGCCGGCCCTGGCGCTTGATGTGGCGCGTGATGGCGCGGCGCGCGGCTTCGATCTGGCGGGCGGTGATCCGCTCCGGCTCCATGGCCTTCAGGCCATAGGCGCCGAAGTTGAGCTGGGTGCCGCCGGGCGCATCGCCATGGATGCGGCCCTTGAAAGCCTTGCGGAACTTGGTGCGTTTCGGTTGCAGCATGATTTTCTATCCTGCCCTTAGCGCGCCGGACGCACGCCGGAGGTCTGTGCCTCCATCATCAGACGGTCCTGCGCGGTCGGATCATGGCCGAGGATCTCGCCCTTGAAGATCCAGACCTTGACCCCGCACACGCCATAAGCGGTGTGGGCCTGGGCCTCGGCATAATCGACATTGGCGCGCAGCGTGTGCAGCGGCACCCGGCCTTCGCGATACCATTCGGTGCGCGCGATTTCCGCGCCGCCCAGACGGCCGGCACAGGTGATCCGGATGCCTTCGGCGCCCAAACGGAGCGCCGACTGCACGGCGCGCTTCATCGCGCGGCGGAACGCCACGCGGCGCTCCAGCTGATCGGCGACCGACTGCGCGACAAGCTTCGAGTCGATCTCGGGCTTGCGGATCTCAACGATGTTCAGCGACACGTCGCTCGCCGTCATCGCGCCGAGCTTCTTACGCAGCTTCTCGATGTCGGCGCCCTTCTTGCCGATGATCACGCCGGGGCGCGCCGCATAGATCGAGATGCGGCACAGCTTGGCCGGACGCTCGATCACCACCTTGGAGATCGCCGCCTGCGGCAGCGTCTTCAGGATGTACTTGCGGATCTCGAGGTCCTCGAGAAGCAGCCGGCCATAATCGGCGCCTTCGGCGAACCAGCGGCTGTCCCAGGTCCGGTTGATCTGGAGGCGCAGCCCGATCGGATTGCTCTTCTGACCCATTATGCTTCTTCCTGCTCGCGCACGACGATGCGAAGGCGGCTGAACGGCTTGACGATCCGGGTCGAACGGCCACGCGCACGGGTCGCGAACCGCTTCATCGAGATCGACTTGCCGACCGACGCTTCCTGGACGACCAGCGCATCGACATCGAGATTGTGGTTGTTCTCGGCATTGGCGATCGCCGACGCGAGGACCTTGCGAACCTCGACCGCCATCGCCTTGGGCGAGAACTGGAGGATGCTCATCGCCTCCCCCGCCTTCTTGCCGCGGATAAGACCGGCGACAAGGTTGAGCTTCTGCGCGCTGCCGCGGATGGTGGTGCCAACCGCCAGCGCTTCCTTGTCGCCCACGCGACGCGGAGCTGCCTGCTTGCCCATTAGCGCTTGCCCTTCTTGTCAGCGGCATGGCCGGGGAAGAAGCGGGTCGGCGCGAACTCGCCGAGCTTCATGCCCACCATTTCCTCGTTCACCAGCACCGGCACGAACTTGCGGCCGTTGTAGACGTTGAACGTCAGGCCGACGAACTGCGGCAGGATGGTCGACCGGCGCGACCAGGTCTTGATCGGCGCGCGCGCACCGGAGTCCTGGGCCGCCTCGGCCTTTTTCAGAAGGCTCAGTTCGACGAACGGGCCTTTCCAGACGGAACGGGCCATGGCTTAACCCTTCTTCTTCGCGTGACGCGACCGGATGATGAACTTGTCGGTCGCCTTGTTGTGACGGGTGCGCGCACCCTTGGTCGGCTTGCCCCACGGGGTGACCGGATGACGGCCGCCCGAGGTCCGGCCTTCACCACCGCCGTGCGGATGGTCGACCGGGTTCTTGGCGACGCCGCGGGTCAGCGGGCGCTTGCCGAGCCAGCGGTTGCGGCCGGCCTTGGCAAGATACTGGTTGGCGTTGTCGGGGTTCGACACCGCACCGACGGTCGCCATGCACTCGCCACGGATGTAGCGCTGCTCGCCCGAGTTCAGGCGGACGATCACCATGCCGCGGTCACGGCCGACGACCTGCACATAGGTGCCCGCCGAACGCGCGATCTGACCACCCTTGCCGGGCTTCATCTCGACATTGTGGACGATGGTGCCGACCGGAACCTGGCCGATTTCCATCGCATTGCCCGGCTTCACGTCGGTCTTCTTGCCCGCGACGATCACGTCGCCGGCCTGAAGCCGCTGCGGCGCGATGACATAGGCAAGCTCGCCGTCCTCGTACTTGACGAGGGCGATGAAGGCCGTGCGGTTGGGATCATATTCGATCCGCTCGACGGTCGCCGGCATGTCCCACTTGCGACGCTTGAAGTCGATGAAGCGGTAACGCTGCTTGTGGCCGCCGCCGATGCCGCGGCTGGTCACATGACCCTTGTTGTTGCGGCCACCGGTCTTGCGCTTGCCTTCGGTCAGCGCCTTGACCGGCTTGCCCTTGTACAGGCTCGACCGGTCGACCAGGATCAGGCCACGACGCGCCGGGCTGGTCGGATTATAATGCTTGAGCGCCATTGCCTCAGATCCCCGTCGTCACGTCGATCGAGTCGCCGTCCTTCAGCGTCACGATCGCCTTCTTCACATCCGAGCGCGTATAGGGCTTGCCCTTCCAGCGCTTGGTCTTGCCCTTCTGGGTGAGCGTGTTGACGCCGGTCACGGTCACGCCGAACAGGGCCTCGACCGCCGCCTTGATCTGCGGCTTGGTCGCATCCTGGGCAACCTTGAACACGACGGCATTATGCTCGGAGAGCAAGGTCGCCTTTTCGGTGATGTGCGGCGCGACCACCACGTCATAGTGACGGATGTCGGCCGCCACGGCCTGCTTCTTAGCCATTGAACCGGGCCTCCAGCTTTTCGACGGCCGCGCGGGTCAGGACCAGCGTCTCGGCGCGAAGGATGTCGTACACATTGGCGCCGATCGCCGGCAGCACGTCGATCGTGTGCAGGTTGCGGGCCGCCAGCGCGAAGCTGGTGTCGACCTGATCGCCGTCGATCACGAGCGCGGTCTTGCCGAAGCCGAGCTTGGCGAGATTGCCGATCAGCGCGCGGGTCTTGCCACCATCGACCGTCAGGCTGTCCATGACGATCAGCTGGCCGGCCTTCGCCTTGGACGACAGCGCCATCTTGAGGCCGAGCACGCGGACCTTCTTGTTCAGCGACGGGTTGAAGTCGCGGACACGCGGGCCGTGCGCCTTACCACCGCCGATGAACACCGGGGCGCGGCGATCGCCGTGACGGGCGGTGCCGCCGCCCTTCTGGCGACCGAACTTCTTGCCGGTGCGGGCGACGTCCGACCGCTCACGCGCGGCGCGGGCGGTGCCGCGACGCTTTTCGAGCTGCCAGGTGACGACGCGGTGCAGGATATCGGCGCGCGGCTCCAGGCCGAAGATCTCGTCGTTGAGATCGATCTCGCCTTTGCCCTGGGCGTCGAGGGTCTGAACTTGGACCTTCATCGCTTAGCCTTCCTGGGTCTCGCTGGCCTCGACAGCCGCCTCGGCGGGCGTGTCGGCAGGCGCATCATTGTTGTTCTGGGCGACCTTGAGGCCGGCCGGATACGGCGCTTCGGCCGGGCGCGACACCTTAACCGCGTCCTTAACGGTCAGCCACGCGCCCTTGTGGCCCGGGACCGAACCCTTGAGGAAGATCAGCCCACGCTCGGCGTCGGTCAGCACGACTTCCAGATTCTGCTGGGTGCGCTGACGGTCGCCCATGTGGCCGGCCATCTTCTTGTTCTTGAAGACGCGGCCCGGATCCTGACGGTTACCGGTCGAGCCGTGCGAGCGGTGCGACACCGACACGCCGTGCGTCGCGCGCAGACCGCCAAAGCCCCAGCGCTTCATCGCGCCGGCAAAACCCTTACCCTGGGTGTGGCCCGACACGTCGACCAGCTGACCGGGGACGAAATGATCGGCGGAGATTTCCGCGCCGACATCGAGGAGCGCATCCTCGGCGACCCGGAACTCGACCAGCTGCGCCTTGGGCTCGACTTCGGCCTTGCCGAAATGGCCCCGCTGCGGCTTGGCGACATTCTTCGCCTTGGCCGTGCCCGCGCCGAGCTGGACAGCGACATAGCCGTCGCGATCGGCCTCACGGCGCGCAACGACCTGCAGATTGTCGAGCTGGAGCACGGTGACCGGAACGTGCCGGCCGTCTTCCTTGAACAAGCGGGTCATGCCCACTTTCTTCGCGATCACGCCTGTGCGCATGATCAGATCCCTTCCTGCATAGGCTCCAGGGCGGCGTCCAGCCGGACCGGGAGCGTGCCAACGAAAAAGGCTCCGGAACCTCCGGAGCCAGCCCAAAAGATCAATCGCCCCCGCCCGGGCCGGTATCCGCATTGCTGCGAATGGCGGGGACGCAGGCCATGCAGCCTTGCGGCCACATGCGGTATCCCTGAGTTCGCTATGGGTGCGTCGGTCAGCGCCGCCGCCCGGCCTCGCTTCGGGCCGGACCCCGGTTCAGCCGCTTGCGGCCAGCCGGGGCAACCTGGAGACGGACGAGACGCCTGCCTCCGAATCTGAAGCGCCGCCTTTACGCGAGTTTGATCTCGACATCAACACCCGCGGCGAGGTCGAGCTTCATCAGCGCATCGACCGTCTGCGGGGTCGGCTGCACGATGTCGAGCATGCGCTTGTAGGTGCGAACCTCGAACTGCTCGCGCGACTTCTTGTCGACGTGCGGCGAGCGGTTGACGGTGAATTTTTCGATGCGCGTCGGGAGCGGGATCGGACCACGGATGAGAGCGCCGGTGCGGCGGGCGGTGTCGGCGATGTCGCCGGTCGCCTGATCGAGCACGCGATGATCGAACGCCTTGAGGCGAATGCGAATGTTCTGGGTTTCCATGTCCACTACCGATGCGAAAGAGCCATGCCCGGTTGAGCCGGGCTTCTATTAAATTGCAAAGCCGCCCGGCCCCTAGAAGGGACCGGGCGGCCATGCAAGCAAAAGCTTACTTGGTGATGTTCGCCACGACGCCGGCGCCGACGGTGCGGCCGCCTTCGCGGATGGCGAAACGCAGACCCTGGTCCATCGCGATCGGGGCGATCAGCTTGATGTTCAGGTTCACGTTGTCGCCCGGCATCACCATTTCGGTGCCTTCCGGCAGTTCCACGGTGCCCGTCACGTCGGTGGTGCGGAAGTAGAACTGCGGACGATAGTTGGCGAAGAACGGCGTGTGACGGCCACCTTCATCCTTCGACAGCACGTAGACTTCGGCCGAGAAGTCGGTGTGCGGGGTGATGGTGCCCGGCTTCGCCAGAACCTGACCACGCTCGACTTCGTCGCGCGCCACGCCGCGGATCAGCGCACCGATGTTGTCGCCGGCCTGGCCCTGGTCGAGCAGCTTGCGGAACATTTCGACGCCGGTCACGACGGTCTTGCGGGTGTCCTTGATGCCGACGATTTCGACTTCTTCGCCGACCTTCACGATGCCGGTTTCGACACGGCCGGTGACGACGGTGCCGCGACCCGAGATCGAGAACACGTCTTCGATCGGCATCAGGAACGGCTTGTCGAGCGGACGCTCCGGCTGCGGGATGTAAGCATCGACCTGACGCATCAGCTCGAGCACCGCTTCATGGCCGATTTCGCGGTTCGAATCTTCGAGGGCGGCGAGCGCCGAACCCTTGACGATCGGAATATCGTCGCCCGGGAAGTCGTACGACGACAGCAGCTCGCGGATCTCCAGTTCGACCAGCTCGAGCAGCTCGGGGTCGTCGACCTGGTCGACCTTGTTCATGAACACGACGAGCGCCGGCACGCCGACCTGACGGGCGAGCAGGATGTGCTCGCGGGTCTGCGGCATCGGGCCGTCGGCAGCCGACACGACCAGGATCGCGCCGTCCATCTGCGCCGCGCCGGTGATCATGTTCTTCACATAGTCGGCGTGACCCGGACAGTCGACGTGCGCATAGTGGCGCGCTTCGGTTTCATATTCGACATGGGCGGTCGAAATGGTGATGCCGCGCTCACGCTCTTCCGGGGCCTTGTCGATGTTGGCATAGTCGACGAAGGTGGCGCCGCCGGTTTCAGCGAGCACCTTGGTGATCGCCGCGGTCAGCGAGGTCTTGCCATGGTCAACGTGGCCGATGGTGCCGATGTTGCAATGCGGCTTCGTCCGCTCGAACTTTGCTTTCGCCATTTCTTCCTCTGTCTATCAAACCGTTTCGCCGCCGGGCCGCAGCGCCTGTTCACCCGTAGCTCTCGTTCACCCGCAGATCGTGTGAAAGGGGCGAACCCCACGCGCAGGCCGCCGGCCCGGAAATCCCGACCCGCAACGAAGCGCGGCCCGTAACCCAAACGCGACGGAAACGCCAGAGGCATTTTGACGCGCCGCGCGGTCGCGCGCGCCCATTTAGCCTCTTCGCGCGCCCGCGCAAGAGACGATCCTTGGCTGGCGGGCCGAAAAGCCTGCCGACATGCCCGAAACGGGACGGCTGCACCGGCAAGCGGGGCCTGCAAACGCCCATGCCCGCCGACCGGACAGAACGGCCAGACAGCGGCCACGCGCCGCGCGAATCGCCCCAGCCCCGACCCGGCATAGGCCCGCCATGGGCCGGAATTGGCAGCGCCCTCCCCGGCGGGCGGACATGCCGCACGCCGGAGAGGGCGCCAATGCCGGTCAGGCCGGGATCAGGCGAGCTTCGCCTTCACCTCGTCCGCCACGTTCTGCGGCACTTCATCATAGTGCGAGAACTGCATCGTGTACTGCGCACGCCCCTGGGTGAAGGAGCGCAGCTGGTTCACATAGCCGAACATGTTGGCAAGCGGGACCAGCGCGTTGACCGCCTGGGCGTTGCCGCGCGTGTCGGTGCCCTGGATCTGGCCGCGGCGGCTGTTCAGATCGCCGATGACGTCGCCCAGATAGTCTTCCGGGGTCACGACCTCGACCTTCATGATCGGCTCGAGCAGCTTGATGCCGGCCTTGGCCGCCACTTCGCGCATCGCGCCGCGGGCGCAGATTTCGAACGCCAGCGCCGACGAGTCGACGTCGTGATAGGCGCCGTCCACCAGATGCACTTCGAAGTCGATGATCGGGAAGCCGATCAGATGGCCGGTTTCGGCGGTTTCGCGGAAGCCCTTTTCCACCGACGGGATGTATTCGCGCGGAATGTTGCCGCCCTTCACCTCGTCGAAGAACTGATAGCCCGAACCACGCTCGCCCGGCTTCACCTGCACCTTGACGCGGCCGAACTGGCCCGAGCCGCCCGACTGCTTCTTGTGGGTGTAGTCGATTTCGACCGGCTTGGCGAGATATTCGCGGTAGGCCACCTGCGGCGCGCCGACATTGGCCTCGACCTTGAACTCGCGCTTCATGCGGTCGACGATGATTTCGAGGTGGAGTTCGCCCATCCCCTTGATGATGGTCTGGCCCGATTCATGATCGGTCGACACGCGGAACGACGGATCCTCGGCGGCCAGGCGGTTGAGGGCGAGGCCCATCTTTTCCTGGTCGGCCTTGGTCTTGGGTTCGACCGACAGCTCGATGACCGGCTCGGGGAACTCCATGCGCTCGAGGATGATCGGCGCATTGGGCGCGCACAGCGTGTCGCCCGTGGTCGTTTCCTTCAGGCCCGCAATCGCGACGATGTCGCCGGCATAGGCTTCATCAATGTCTTCGCGGCTGTTGGCATGCATCAGCAGCATGCGGCCGATCTTTTCCTTCTTGTCCTTCACCGAGTTGAGGACGGTGCCCTTTTCGAGCTTGCCCGAATAGATGCGCGCGAAGGTGAGCGAACCGACGAACGGATCGTTCATGATCTTGAACGCCAGCGCCGAGAAGGGCGCGGTGTCTTCGGCCGGACGCGTGTCTTCGGTCTCGCCGTCGAGCTTGACGCCCTGCACCGCCGGAATGTCGAGCGGCGACGGCAGATAGTCGACGATCGCGTCGAGCAGCGGCTGCACGCCCTTGTTCTTGAACGCCGAGCCGCACAGCACCGGCACGAACGCGAAGCTGAGCGTGCCCTTGCGGATCAGCGCCTTCAGCGTGTCGGCATCCGGTTCCTTGCCTTCCAGATAGGCTTCCATCGCCGCATCGTCCTGCTCGACGGCAAGCTCGATCAGCTCCTGGCGCGCGACTTCGGCCGCGTCCTTCAGATCTTCCGGAATGTCCTGATATTCGAACTTCGCGCCGAGCGATTCCTCGAGCCAGATGATCGCGCGGTTGTTGACCAGATCGACCAGCCCCTTGAAGCCGCTTTCGATGCCGATCGGCAGATAGAGCACCGCCGGACGCGCGCCCAGCCGGTCCTTGATCATGTCGACGCAGCGTTCAAAGCTCGCGCCGGTGCGGTCGAGCTTGTTGACGAAGCACATGCGCGGCACGCGATATTTGTCCGCCTGACGCCACACGGTTTCCGACTGCGGCTCAACGCCGGCAACGCCGTCGAAGCACGCGACCGCGCCGTCGAGCACGCGCAGCGAACGCTCGACTTCGATGGTGAAGTCGACGTGGCCGGGGGTGTCGATGATGTTGACGCGGTGGTCGTTCCAGAAACAGGTGGTCGCAGCCGACGTGATCGTGATCCCGCGCTCCTGCTCCTGCTCCATCCAGTCCATGGTGGCGGTGCCTTCATGCACTTCGCCGATCTTGTAGGACTTGCCGGTGTAATAGAGGATGCGCTCGGTGGTCGTGGTCTTGCCGGCGTCGATATGCGCCATGATGCCGATGTTGCGATAGCGCTCGAGCGGATGGCTGCGGGCCATGATCGTCGGTTCCTTGCGAAAGGGGGAGCCGGACCGTCCGGCTCCCCCGCATTTAGGTGATGGGTGTTACCAGCGATAGTGGCTGAAGGCGCGGTTCGCCTCAGCCATGCGGTGCGTGTCTTCGCGCTTCTTGACCGCGTTGCCGCGGTTCTGCGCGGCGTCGAGCAGCTCGCCCGACAGGCGCGCCGACATGGTCTTTTCGCTGCGCGCACGGGCGGCGGCGATCAGCCAGCGGATGGCGAGTGCCTGGGCGCGTTCGGCGCGGACTTCGACCGGCACCTGATAGGTCGCACCGCCGACGCGGCGGCTGCGGACTTCGATGCCCGGCTTCACATTGTTGAGCGCGTCATGGAACACGCCCAGCGGCTCGCGCTTGGCGCGCTGCTCGACCGTGTCGAGCGCACCATAGACGATCGATTCGGCGACGGACTTCTTGCCGTCGAGCATGACGCTGTTCATGAACTTGGAGAGGACCTGATCCCCGAACTTCGGGTCAGGCAGGATTTCCCGCTTTTCGGGACGACGACGACGAGCCATTGATCTCTTCCTTCAAACTTCAGCCTGGGTGCCGGACGGGCCGGCGGCTTACTTCGGACGCTTAGCGCCGTACTTCGAACGCGACTGCTTGCGGTCCTTGACACCCTGGGTGTCGAGCACGCCGCGCAGCACGTGATAGCGCACGCCCGGCAAGTCGCGGACGCGGCCGCCGCGGATCAGCACCACCGAGTGCTCCTGAAGGTTGTGACCTTCGCCCGGGATGTAGCTGATGACTTCGCGCTGGTTGGTCAGGCGAACCTTGGCCACCTTGCGAAGCGCCGAGTTCGGCTTTTTCGGGGTCGTCGTGTAGACGCGGGTGCAGACGCCGCGCTTCTGCGGGTTCTGCTCCATCGCAGGGACCTTGGACTTGGCCTTCTGCGGCTCGCGGCCCTTGCGGACCAGCTGGTTGATCGTCGGCATTGAAGCTCTTCACCTTGTTGCAAACGGTTACTTTGCTGACGCCCGAATCGAGACACAGCGACTATCCGTCGTCGAACTTACCCCGCATGGGGGAACCGGCAGACCGACCGTCGCCAGGGCGATCATCGGCCATCCGGCTGTTCAACACGAAAGGGCCTGGGCGGCTATCCAGCCCCCCGGCCCCTGCTGCGCCAGCAATGTTCAAGCTCGTCCACGCAGGTCGGAAGATGCAGCCACGCTGCCATTCCTCGCCTTGCGGACGTGGGCGGGCATATAACGGCACCCGCCCTTGCGGTCAACGCCGCCCCGGCTCGCAGCCATCTCGCCGCCATGCTGTGGACAAGTAGGTGGGCAAGCATGGGGAAAGCGGCCGGGGCGCGGCTTGCAAATCCCCGCCATGCCCGGCATTTGGCCGGCCATGCTTTCCCAACGGACACGTTATGCGATCCGCGCGTTGCTGCATCTCGCCGATCGCCATGGCGAAGGCCCTGTGCAGCTGACCGAGATTGCGGCGGCGCAGAACATCCCGCCCAAGTTTCTGACCGTGATCCTGTCGGAAATCGGCCGGGCCGGGCTGGTGGAAACGCAGCGCGGCCGCGACGGCGGCTATTGGCTGGCGCGCGACCCGCGCGAGATCAGCTATGGCGACATCATCCGGCTGACGCGCGGCAGCCTGGCACTCGTCCCCTGTGCCAGCCGGCTGGCCTATCAGCCCTGCGAGAATTGCGTGACGCAGGAGGAATGCCGCGTCCATTGGGTGATGCTCAAGCTGCGCGACGAGACCGCGCGCATCCTCGATCAGGTCACGCTCGCCGATCCGCCGCCCGTCGATTCGGTCGAACCGGTGCTGCCCTGACCCGGCAGCCGGCCGGGCTTGACGCTAGCGCATCCATGGCTGCCGACGGGGCTGTGGACAGCCGGTTTCATTGCGCTATTCAAATGGCATGAGCCTTCCACCCCTGTTTGATCGCCTGCGGCTTCCCGTCATCGGCTCGCCGCTGTTCATCGTCTCCGGGCCAGATCTGGTGATCGCCCAGTGCAAGGCCGGCATTGTCGGCTCGTTCCCGGCGCTCAACGCCCGGCCGCAAAGCCTGCTCGACGAATGGCTGCACCGGATCACCGAAGAGCTGGCGGCATGGAACCGCGACAATCCCGACCGCCCGGCCGCGCCCTTCGCCGTCAACCAGATCGTCCACAAATCGAACGACCGGCTGGAACAGGATCTGGAAACCTGCGCCAAATGGCAGGTGCCGATCATCATCACCTCGCTCGGCGCGCGCGAGGATCTGAACACCGCCGTCCATGCCTGGGGCGGCATCACCCTGCACGACGTGATCAACAACCGCTTTGCCCGCAAGGCGATCGAAAAGGGCGCGGACGGGCTGATCCCGGTGGCGGCCGGCGCGGGCGGCCATGCCGGCACCATCTCGCCCTTCGCGCTCGTGTCGGAAATCCGCGAATGGTTCGACGGGCCGATCGCCCTGTCCGGGTCGATCGCCAACGGCCATTCGATCCTGGCCGCGCAGGCGGCGGGGGCAGACCTTGCCTATATCGGCTCCGCCTTCATCGCGACCGCCGAGGCCAATGCCGATCAGGGTTACAAGCAGGCGATTGTCGAAAGCAGCGCGTCCGATATCGTCTATTCGGACCTGTTCACCGGCGTGCACGGCAATTATCTGCGCGGCTCGATCGAGGCCGCCGGGCTTGACCCCGACAATCTGCCCAAGGGCGATTACAGCACGATGAACTTCGGCTCGGGCGGCAATACCGAGAAAAAGGCGTGGCGCGACATCTGGGGGTCGGGCCAGGGGATCGGTTCGGTCAAGGCGGTCGAGACGGTTGCCGACCGGATCGACCGGCTGGAACGCGAATATCGCACCGCCTGGGGCGAGTTGCAGGGCAAGGTCCGCAAAGGCTGGTGACGGACGCATGGCTGCTGGCGCGCCGCACGACGACGCGCCAGCAGCCGCCGCCTTCGCGCATGCCAACGAACGCAGGGCCAACAAAGGCCTGCGCTTCGGCGCTGTTCCTGTGGGTCCATACCAGCGCCGATTTTCAAGAGCGTGGTCGGGGTTGATCCCGGCCTGAGACCCCGCCTCGAAACCCGGCACCAGCTCGGCTGATCGGCAACACACCGATCCTGGCCGGATCGGGAATGCACCGAAATGGATGCAAGCCCTAAAGCCGGGTTGCCGGAATCGCAGGATTGACGCTCCATGCGCGGGTCGCCCGCCTGCATTGCCGGTGACTGGAGTTGATCATGGCATCATGTCGGTTGGGTGAGAGGTCAGACGTTTCGTGTGCGCGTCCCGCAATACAAAATGCGGACGACCGCCACTGGTTGTCCGTCGTGCGGCCAGCAGCATTGGCCGCCATGCTCGCGCTCGGTCCCGGCTGTGCCGATGCGGCGGCGACCGACCCCTTCGAGCCCGGGCAAAAGGCGTGCCTCGACTTTCGGGGCGAGCGCTGGTGCCTGCCGGGCGAAACTCTGCTGGCCCTCAACGGCAAAGACGACGCACGGCCTGGCGCGCTCGTCCGAATCCCTCTGCCTCCCAAGGCGCCTGATTATTGCAGCTTTCCAGTTGCTCCGCGCAGGACGATGAGTCTGCTGGTCCAGGAAGCCAATGACGGCGACACGCCGCAAGCGTTCCTAAAGCGTGCAGCCGAAGCGTGGGCAACCGTATACAGGCAGATCCCCACCGGCATAGAGGATGTATTGGCCTGGTGTTCGAAGCCCGGCAGGCGCTTGTGCAGCTACGAACAGCAGGGTCAGGATCATATCTTCACCCAGTGTAAGATTGCCGAAGCGCCGATACTGTCAATATGCGAAACTATCGTGGCAAGGCCCGGACATTATATGAGGTCGGCTTACCTGTTCGATTGCTTTGCGAAGCGACACGTCATCGCCGAACACTTGGTCTCATGGTTCGATTCAATGAAGGTGACGCAGCGCACCCCGCCGCAATGACCGCGCTGCAAAGCGCACCAGGTTTGGCACATGCGCCAGCATCATGTTTTGGCCAGAATGACCAAATCGTCACTGCCGACTAAAGCGCGCGTTCGAGCTTCTGGATCAGGCCGAGCGCAGGGCTGACCGGCAGCGCCTCGTACATTTCGCGGTCGATGCGCGCGACGCGGTCATAAAGGTCGATGCTGGCCGCGATCAGCTGCACGGCAGCGGGCGGCATCATCGCGGTGGCGTCGGCGTCGCTGCCGGCGGCATGGCCGAGCCGGCGCGACTCCGCGCGCTCGTCCTCGCGCACCTCACCGGCGGCGATGGCCTTGCGCATCAGCAGCCAGGCGATGACGTGCATCAGCCGGGTCGTGACCTTCAGCGACTCGCAGGAAAAGGACACGCGCGCCAGCGGTTCCAGCGCCTGCCGGTCGGCGCGGCCGCCCTCGTCGAAATAGGCGCGCGCTTCGTCGGCGAGCAGCATCGCCTCGGTATAGAGGCTGTCAACGAGCCTCGCGGTCATCAGCTTGCGGCAATCAAGAGCCATCATGCGAAAAAGTTGCCACAGTCATGGCCGGCCCGCCACGGCCAATCGCGGTAAACCACGTCCCGATTTGGTCCATTCCAGCGCCTGTCCCATCCCGGGCCGGACGGCACCGGTCAGGCGATGATGTCGGGGATCAGCTGATCCTCGAGCACCGCGATTTCGTCCCTCAACCGCAGCTTCTGCCGCTTGAGCCGGGCAAGCTGAAGCTGGTCGACATGCGCGGCACCGAGCAGGGCGGTGATCGCATCGTCCAGATCGCGATGCTCGACCCGCAGCAGCGCGAGTCGCCGCTCAATCTCCTCCTCGGTCACGCCCGTCTCTCCTGCCCGCTTTCGGCTCGCCCGGCAAAGCCACACGCCCTGCCGCGATTTACCTCTGTTTAACGGATAGGGCGGAGACATGGCGGAGGAAAGCTGTTCTACTGCGCTTTCCGCAGCAACATGGCAGGCCGCCGGCCCCCTTGGCGGAACAAAGTGCTGCTGGGAACCAAACAGAGGAGACCCGCACGATGGACAATGCGCATCTGGCCGCCCTTGAAGCCAAGCATGCCGGGCTGGACGCCCTGATTGTCACGGAAATGCGACGACCCCTGCCCGATGAAGCCCGGATCGCCCAGCTGAAGAAGCAGAAGCTTCGCCTGAAGGACGAAATCACCCGCCAGTAACGGCCAGGACCGCAGCCGTCCCGCGCCCATCGGCGCGGGCGGCATCCCGGCGCAACCGGGCCGGCGGCCCAGAGCTGGCGACCCACTGCCCAGCGACCAAAGCCCAGCGACCCAAAGCCCGGCAAAACCAGCCCCAGCATCTCCTGACACAACGCCCCGGGGCCAGCGGCCGGAAACCTGCGCGCCGCGCATTTCGCCCCCCAAGCCCGCCTCAAAAGCCAGCCTCAATCGATGCGGAACAATGGCGGCTTGCGCGCAGCCTCGGTCAGCTTGCGCGAGGTGACGACAATGGCCTTGGCAAAGGCGGGAGCCGCATAGCCGGGGGCCGATTGCGGGCGCAGCACGATATCGGGATCGACCGGCTGGTCGAAGCGCACCCCGTAACGCGGCGCGCGCGCCCAGACGACCGTGCCCGAAACCGGCCCGATCCCGCGCAGCTCGGCTTCGACCGGCTCACCGACCGCCAGCCGCTCGCCCAGCTCGACCATCATGCCGCCGGGCGACAGGTTGCGGATCCGCGCCGGCACCGCCTCCCCGTCCGCACGGCTGATCGCCGTGCCAAGGAAGAAGTTGAGCCGCGTCTGGGCGCGGTCGGAAGGATGATCGGCAGCATCGGACATGAAGGTCGACCGGGCAAAGGCTCCGCCAAGAGGATAAACCGTCTTTGGAGCTTCGCCGGAAAAGGTCGACAACGGATTAAGGTTAAACGCCCGTTTAACCCCGTTTCACTCGTCGCGAGAGATTTTTTCCTGCCGCTCGTGCCGTTCCTGCGCCTCGACGGTCATCGTCGCGATCGGCCGCGCTTCCAGCCGCGCGAGCGAGATCGGCTCGCCGGTGACTTCGCAATAGCCATATTCGCCTTCGTCGATGCGGCGCAGCGCGGCATCGATCTTGGAAATCAGCTTGCGCTGGCGGTCGCGGGTGCGCAGTTCGATCGACCAGTCGGTCTCGCTCGACGCGCGGTCGGTCACGTCCGGCTCGCGCAGCGATTCCTTTTGCAGGTGATCGAGCGTGTCCTGCGCCTCGCGCAGGATATCGTCCTTCCAGGCCAGCAGCTTCTTCCGGAAATAGGCAAGCTGCCGCGGGTTCATGAACTCTTCGTCGGCCGACGGACGGTAATCGTCGTCATTGACCGGCAACAGGGTTTTTCCGCTCTCGTCAACGCTACTCACAGCCGTCGCCATAGCCCTTCTCCGCCCTTCGCGGCCCGCTATGCAGCCGGGTCCGCGCCCTCGCTGGCGGGCTATAAACGGGCACGCAAGTCAGCACAAGCGCCGCCACCCGGCCCGCCCGTGTCGCGGAAGCAGGAAAAAAGGTCCGGAACCGAGGGAAGCCGGCCGCGCAGCCGGGCCGGGTGCGGCCGGCGCGATCGCCGGCGGCCGGCGGTCAGGCGGCGCGTGCCTCAACCCCGGGGCCGCTGCCCAGCGCGCGCCGGGCTTCCTCGATGCGCTTCTGATAGGCGGCGGCGACTTCCAGATGCGCCTCGCGCAGTTCGGCGGAGGCCGCGTCGAGCGCCAGCGTCCGGTGTTCGGCCGCCTCGCGCGCCAGATGCAGGATCCAGTGCAGATGCTCGCCAAGCGCGCGGGTCATGTCCAGCCCCGCCTCGAGCCGCGCACGGGTCTCGGCCGCCGGTCGAACCGTCATCGCCTGATTGCCCATCCCACCTGCTCCCTGTTCGCCTGACAGGGTTAAAATCGGCCAAAAACCGCCAATCCGGCAAGCTTGTGAAACTACGGATGAGCCTCGATTTTTCCCCTAAGGGCGATCCCGGAGCCGGGGGTTTACCCACGCGCAACCATGCCACTCGCCCGCCTGTCAGGCAGCGGCCAGGATCGCCGCGATCCGGTCGACCGGATGATTGGTCAGATCCTTAGCCACCTCGCCGATCAGCCGTTCGACAACCGCCTTGCTGTAATGGTCGCGCAGCGCGCCCAGCGTCGGCGCGGGCGCGACGACGATCAGTCGCGCATTCTCCTCGGCCTCGGCGCGGGCATTGAGCATCGCGGCAGCCTCGGCGGCGAAGCGGGTTTCTTCCAGCGCGTGCAGATCGGTGTTGGCATAGGCACTGCGCGCCGTGGCTCCGCCCTGATGGCCGGGGGCGCCCGGCATCGGCGCGCCCGCCGACGCAAAGCCGCGCCCGGGCGCATCGCTGCCCTGCGCGGCGGTGGGAGGATTGTCCTGCTCCGCCGCTGCCAGCAGCTCCAGCTCGGGGTCGAACGCGCCGCCGGCGTTGCGGAACAGCAGCATCCGGCCGCCATCGACAACCAGCACCAGCGTGTCGTGCGGGATTTTCATGCCTGCCCTCCCTCGCCTGCGCCATCATCGGCACCCCGATCATGGCCGTTCCCGCACAACGCCGCAGCCAGACGCACGGTTGCACGGGCTGGCGGGAAGGACCGGGAGGCCAAGCAGGCAGGCAGGGTTGCGCGCCACCGCCGGCCCGGCCATAGCCGGGGCCATGCACGACATCCGCATCATCAGGGACGATCCGGCCGCCTTCGATGCCGGGCTGGCACGGCGCGGGCTGGACCCGGCCGCGACCGAACTCCTCGCGCTCGACGAGCAGCGCCGCGCGGCGGCGACCGCGTTGCAGGCAGCCCTTGCCCGCCGCAACGAGGCGTCAAAGGCCATCGGCCAGGCCAAGGCGCAGCGCGACGAGGCGGCAGCCGCGGCGCTGATGGCCGAGGTCGCGGGGCTGAAGGACGAGCTGCCGGCGCTGGAAGAGGCCGAACGCCGGCTGACTGCGGAGCTTGAGGCGCGGCTGGCGATCATCCCCAACCTGCCGCTCGCCGATGTGCCCGACGGCGCGGACGAGACCGAAAATGCGCTGGTCCATGAACGCGGCGCGCAGCCGCAGTTCGCCTTTGCCGCGCGCGAACATGATGCCATCGGCCCGGCGCTGGGGCTGGATTTCGACACCGGCGTCAAGCTGGCGGGGGCGCGCTTCACGCTGCTGCGCGGCCCGGTCGCGCGGCTCTACCGCGCGCTTGGCCAGTTCATGCTCGACACGCTGGCTGGCCAACATGGCTATGAGCTGGCAGTGCCGCCGCTGCTGGTGCGCGACGAGGTGATGTTCGGCACCGGCCAGCTGCCCAAATTCGCCGAGGATTCGTTCCGCACGCTCGACGGGCGCTGGCTGATCCCGACATCGGAGGTCAGCCTGACCAACATCGTCCGCGAGGCGATCCTGAGCGAGGCGGAACTGCCGCTGCGCCTCACCGCGCTCACCCCCTGTTTCCGGTCGGAAGCCGGGGCCGCCGGGCGCGACACGCGCGGCTTCATCCGCCAGCACCAGTTCGACAAGGTCGAGATGGTGTCGATCACCACGCCCGAGGCGTCGGAGGCCGAGCATGAGCGGATGACCGCCTGTGCGGAAGACATACTGACCCGGCTCGAGCTGCCGTTCCGGCGGATGAAGCTGTGCACCGGCGACATGGGCTTTGCCGCCGCGCGCACCTATGATCTTGAAGTGTGGCTGCCCGGACAGGCGCGCTACCGCGAGATTTCGAGCTGCTCGACCTGCACCGATTTCCAGAGCCGGCGGATGAACGCCCGCTACCGCCCGGCGGGGGAGAAGGCGACGCGCTTCGTCCACACGCTCAACGGCTCGGGCCTTGCGGTCGGGCGGACGCTGGTCGCGGTGCTCGAAAACCATCAGCGCGCCGACGGATCGGTGGCGGTGCCGGCGGTGCTGCGCCCCTATCTGGGCGGGGACGAGGCGATCGGGCCGGCCTGATGCGCATCCTGCTTACGAATGACGACGGCATCAACGCGCGCGGCCTTGCCGTGCTGGAAGAGATTGCCCGCACCCTGTCGGACGATATCTGGGTGGTCGCCCCGGCCGAGGAACAGTCGGGGGCCGGCCATTCGCTGACCATCACCCGCCCGCTCCGGCTGAGGCGGCTGGGCGAGCGGCGCTTCTGCGTCACCGGCACGCCGACCGATTCGGTAATGATGGCGCTCGCCAAGGTGATGGGCGACACGCGGCCCGACCTGATCCTGTCGGGCGTCAATCGCGGGGCCAATCTGGCCGAGGACGTGACCTATTCGGGCACGGTGTCGGCGGCGATGGAAGGCGCGCTTGCCGGGGTGCGGTCGATCGCGCTCAGCCAGGTCCATGCGGCCGACGCGCCAGGCGACGATGTGCCGTTTGCCGCCGCCCGCGCCTGGGGCGAACGGGTGCTGCGCCCGCTGATCGGCCTGCCGCTGGCACCGCGCACGCTGATCAACGTCAACTTCCCGGCGCGCGCGCCCGATCAGATCAGGGGCGTGCGCGTCGTGGCGCAGGGCTTTCGCGACTATGGCCGGCTGCGCATCGTCTCCAACCGCGATCCGCGCGGCTATGAATATCACTGGTTCGGGCTTGGCCCGACCATCGAGACGCCGGCCCATGCCACCGATCTGGAAGCGATCCAGGACGGCTATGTCGCGGTCACGCCGCTCCAGCTCGACCTGACCCACCGCGAGTCGCTCGCCCCCATCGCCCGGCTGTTCGACTGAGCCGCCGGCGCGGCGGTCCGCCTCCGCACCAGCCCGGACTGGAAAAGCCGGCGCGTCTGGCTTATGGGGCGCGGCTTGCCCATGACCACGACCCTCCCCACCCCGCCCAAAGTCGGCATGGTTTCGCTCGGCTGCCCCAAGGCGCTGGTCGACAGCGAGCGCATCCTGACCAAGCTGCGCGCCGATGGCTATCAGCTGTCGGGCGACTATGCCGATGCCGATGTCGTGCTGGTCAACACCTGCGGCTTTCTCGACAGCGCCAAGGAAGAAAGCCTTGAGGCGATTGGCGAGGCGATTGCCGAAAATGGCCGGGTGATCGTCACCGGGTGCATGGGCAATGAGGCCGATGTGATCCGCGCCCGCTTCCCCGATGTCCTCGCCGTCACCGGGCCGCATCAATATGAAGCGGTGGTGGGCGCGGTGCATGAAGCGGCCCCGCCGGTGCCGTCGCCCTTTCTGGATCTGGTGCCCGAAGCCGGGCTGAAGCTGACGCCGCGCCATTACAGCTATCTGAAGATTTCCGAAGGCTGCAACCATCGCTGCGCCTTCTGCATCATCCCGTCGATCCGCGGCGATCTGGCCAGCCGCCGCCCCGATGCGGTGCTGCGCGAGGCCGAAAAGCTGGTCGCCGCCGGCACGCGCGAGCTGCTGGTGATCAGTCAGGACACCTCGGCCTATGGGCTGGACCTGCGTCACCAGTCCTGGCCGTGGAAGGGCGGCGAGGTGCGCGCGCACATGACCGATCTGGCGCGCGAGCTGGGCCGGCTCGGCACCGCCGACCGCCCGGTCTGGGTGCGGCTGCACTATGTCTATCCCTATCCGCATGTCGATCAGGTGATCCCGCTGATGGCGGACGGGCTGCTGACGCCCTATCTCGACATCCCGTTCCAGCATGCCAGCCCCAATGTGCTGAAGGCGATGCGTCGTCCCGCCAATGACGCCAAGGTGCTGGAGCGCATCCGCGCCTGGCGGACGATTGCGCCCGATCTGGCGATCCGGTCGAGCTTCGTCGTCGGCTTTCCGGGCGAGACCGAGGCGGATTTCCAGTATCTGCTCGACTGGCTGGATGAAGCGCAGCTCGACCGGGTCGGCGCGTTCCGGTTCGAACCGGTCGAGGGTGCGGCGGCCAACGCCCTGCCCGATCCGGTGCCCGAAGAGGTCAAGGAAGAGCGCTACCAGCGGCTGATGGACAAGACCGCCGCCATCTCGGCCGCAAAGCTCAGGGCCAAGATCGGCCGCACGCTGCATGTGATCATCGACGAGGTCGATGACGGTGAGGACGGCGGCGCCAATGGCCGGTCGGAAGCCGATGCGCCCGAGATTGACGGGCAGGTGCTGCTGCGCGACGCCGCCGGCCTCAAGCCCGGCGACATCGTCCCCGTCCTGATCGAGGATGCGGACGCGCATGACCTGTTCGGGGTGCCGGCCGGCCCGGCGATCTGAGCGACGCGCGGCGGCGCATTGCCGTCGTCCGCCGGCCCGTTGTCCCCGCTCCCATCACTGCGTCGCGAGATTTGCCGCGCGCGCCATTCTGCACGCCCACGACTGATCCCCGCTCAATGCCGGGCCGTAGATGACCGCCCGGGCATCGCGACTGTCCCGGATCGGGCAGATTTGGCCCCAAAGTTTGCATTGCACGAACACTGAAGGACATTAAAGGTAAACCCAGCATTCACTGAATGCCGGCCCGGCCATGTCATGTTCATCTGACGAAGATCGGGCGCGGCTGTCCGGATATCCCGGCAGCCCATCAGGGGTGGGAGATCAACGTCATGCACAGGATGATCGGCAAGGCCTTGAACGAGATCGGGTTTCGGGCACGCGGGGTGGGGATGGTCGCCGCGTTCGCCGCTGCGGCGGCAGTCGCGCCGGCGGTCAGCGCCGCGACGACCATCGACCAGCGCGGCACGCGCGTGCAGGTCGACGGCGCCGACGCGACCGATGGCCAGCAATTCGGGTCGCTGCGCTTCAACGGCTCATCGGACGCAACGCCGTTCGACGTGCTGCTGGGCGTCGACAGCCAGCAGAATTTCAGCGCCGCATGGAGCCACAATTACGGCGCACTGTCGGGCAGCGTGAGCAGCGCGTTCCTTGAAATCGGCATCTGGGACATCGACTCGGCGGCTGCCGGCAACCAGGTCGGCCTGCTGACCCTGAACGGCATCGATCTGACCGCGCTGCTCAATGCGGATGTCGAATCCCGCGCCTATGGCACGGGCATCTACGGCATCTACACGATCCAGCTGCCGGATACGGTCTATGCCGCGCTGCTCGGCGGCACGTCGAACTTCCTGCTCAACCTGCAGGGACCGGGCATCAATGCGCTGGGCGGCACGAACTTCAATGCCGCGATCCTGGACTTCGCGCGGCTGACGATCAACACCGCGACGACCGTGCCCGGACCGGATCCGATCCCCGAGCCGGCAAGCTGGGCGATGATGATCGCGGGCTTCGGCCTGTCCGGGACCGCACTGCGCCGCCGCCGCCTGCGCCTTCGTTTCGCCTGATACCGGATGGGCCGTCGGAGCGGTGTCTGATCCGATTGCATCGGATCGGCCGCTCCGGCGCTCCAGCCACTGGGTCCGCCGGGCTGCATGTCTCGCCGGGCGATGCCGCCCGGGCTGCCAATGCCCTAGTCGAAGTTCGGAAACACGCCCTGCAGGCAGATCGCCCAGTTGGTCGCCAGCGTCGGCTGCATGTTCTCGTGCGGCTGATTGTTGCCCGCGGGCGTCAGCGCCAGTTCGGCCATGGTGCCGGTCGGGACCTGTGCATAGGCGGCCTCGGCCATATTGACCGCCCAGACGCCGCCGCCCGGGCTGTCGGCACCGCCCGGCCCCGTTGCGCAAAATGCCTGATGGCCATGGGCAGGCATCTGATCGCGTGACAGCTCCACTGCGGCCGCGCCGCCATTGGTGCCGATCGGATAGGCGGACAGGGGTGCCGCCGTGCCATAACCGATCGCCACCCGGCCGCGCAGATCGGGCAGCGCAAAGGTGGTGCGCCCGTCGCCGCCGTAACTGGTGCCGATCAGCGCGAACAGCGCCTGATTCGATGCAATCCCCAGCAACGTGCCGTCACACGGTGCCCAGCCATCGGGAACCGGTCCGCTGAACAGGCGAAGTTCGCCGATATAGGGCGCGTCGACCATCTGGAACGTCCTTATCCCCGGGGCGGAAAAATGCCTTCGCGCGCGATGGCATAGCTGATGGCAAGAAAGGGCTGGCGGTTTTCGTGCGCGGCGTTGCCGCCGGTTCCGCCAATGGCCCCGGGCGACATCGCAGCTCCGGGAGAGGCGGCATATTTGGCCACCTCTGCCGGATCGGCAGCCCAGAGCGCGTTGATCGGTGTCACGCTGTTGCCGGCAGCGCCGGAGCAGCCGGGCAGGTGATTGTGAACCGCCAGTTCCTCGGGCAACAGCGTCACCTGCTCGGCCCCCCCGGTTTTGCCGAGCACGCGCGGCGTCAGTCCCGGCCCGTTGCCCGCCCCGACCGGCACGCGCCCGACCAGATTGGGCACGGCGAAGTTGCTGACGGCGTTGCCGCCGAAATAATTGCCGATCAGCGAGAACAGCGCGGTGTTTTGCGGGATCGCAAGCAGGCTGCCGTCACAGGCCACCCAGCCTTTGGGAATGCGGCCGAACGCGAACGCCCGCACTTCGGACAGATAGGGGGTGTCGTCCCCGGTCTGTTCGAGCGCGATGATATAGTTCAGCACCTGATAAGGCATCATGTTCTCGTGCGAGGCACCGCCCCCGGCCGGCCCGATACAGCTTTCGGCCATCACCGCATTGGCGGCACCGGTCGAATAGGGCGCGCTTTCCTCGCTGGCGATTGCCGCCCACACGCTGTTCGCCGGATTGCCGCCGGTCGCGGCGGCGGCGGCGGCGACCGCATGGCCATGCCGGGGCAGCTGCGCGGTAAGCAGCGTCACCCGTTCGCTGCCCGTCTGCAAGCCTGGGGGGTTGGTGGGACCGCTGTGCATCGGCACGCGGCCGCGCAGATCGGGCAGCGCGAAACTGCTGCTGCCGTCGCCGCCATAGGTGGTGCCGATCATCGCATAGAGATAGTCATTGTCGCTGATGGACAGCAGCTGCCCGGCACAGAACGCCCAGCCCTGGGGGGCGTAGGTTCCCGCCCAGAGCTTGATTTCACCGATCATGGCCATGCGCCACCCCCTGCCTGCCGGCCCCGTATGCGTTACGGTGTCCGTGCAGCCGCCAGAGCTACCCCTGCGGTCACGGTTCGGCAAAGCCATTCGCATCCGCAGCGGACCTTTCCCGCCGGGCCGCGCAGCCATTTCGTCCCTTGCGCGTTTGGCAAGACGCCACCCCATAAGGAGAGCAGAGATGATTGGATCCAGTGCCGATATCCGCACGCTGAACGGGCTGATCGCCACCACCATCGACAGCATCCGCGGCTATCAGGAAGCGGCGTCCGAGGCCGAGAACAGCCGTTTCCGCGAGCTGTTCCAGCATTTCGCCCAGGACCGGCAGCGCATGGTGACCGAGTTGCAGGCCGAGGTCGGCCGGCTGGGCGGCAAACCGGAAGACGATGGCACGCTGGCGGGGGCCGCGCATCGCGGCTGGCTTGACCTCAAGTCCGCGCTCACCGGCCATGACGACCGCGCGATCGTGAACGAAGTCGAGCGCGGCGAAGACCATATCAAGGGCAAATTCGAACAGGCGATGCGCGACACCGACCTGTCGGCGGAAACGCGGCGCGTGATCGAGCACTGCTACACATCGGTCCGGCAGGGCCATGACCGCATGCGCGACCTGAAGCACGGGCTGCAGCGCACCGAATCGATCTGAGTCCGGCCGCACCTGCCGCCATGCTGCGGGACGGGCAGCCCCCCGCGCATGGCGGCGGTTGCGCGCGCCGCGATCCGGCTTAGACAGGGCGGATGACCGATTTTTCCGCCCTGCTGGTCCCCGATCGCGGTCAGGCCGCGCGCACGCTGCACATCGTTCATCCCGACAGCTGGGAAACATGGCTGGCCGCGCAACCGCCGCGCAGCCGTGCGATCGTCGCCGCGCACCGGCTGACCGGCCGTCCCGGCAACCGTGCGGTGCTGCCCGGCGATGCGCCCGATGACTGGGCGATGCTGCTGGTGTGCAACGAGGCCAAAAGCTCGCCCTGGCGCTTCGCCTCGCTCGGCGAACAGCTGCCCGAGGGGCATTACCGGCTGGCCGATGGCGATCCCGAGGCCGGGGCGCTTGGCTGGCTGCTCGCCCAGCACCGCTTCGATCGCTACAAGCCTGCCGAGAACCCCGCCGGGCCGCGCGTGCTGCTGACCCCCGATCCGGCGCGCATCGACGAACTGGTCGCGCTCGCCGAAAGTGTCGCGCTTGCCCGCGACCTGATCAACACGCCCGCCGAGGATATGGGCCCGGCCGAGTTGCAGGCCGTGGCGACGAAGCTGGCGACCGACTGCGGCGCCAGCCTGACCGTGACGATGGGCGATGCGCTGACCGGCGAGCATCCGCTGATCCATACCGTCGGCCGCGCCGCCGCGCCGGGGCGCGAACCCCGGCTGATCGAGCTGGAATGGGGCCAGAGCGATCATCCGCGCATCGCCATCATCGGCAAGGGCGTGTGTTTCGACACGGGCGGGCTTGACCTGAAGCCTGCCGGGGCGATGCGGCTGATGAAAAAGGACATGGGCGGGGCCGCCCATGCGCTCGCGCTTGCGCGGCTGGTGATGCAGCGGCGGCTGCCGGTCAGGCTGCACCTGCTGATCCCGGCGGTCGAAAACGCTGTGTCCGGCCCGGCGATGCGGCCCGGCGACGTGCTGCGCAGCCGCAAGGGGCTGACGGTCGAGGTCAGCAACACCGATGCCGAAGGGCGGCTGATCCTGGCCGATGCGCTGGCGCGGGCGGCTGAAGGCGGCAACGGGACGCTGCCCGAACTGATGCTCGATTTCGCCACCCTGACCGGGGCGGCGCGCGTCGCCCTTGGTCCCGAACTGCCTGCGCTGTTCGCCAATGACGACCGGCTGGCCGGCGATCTGGCCGAGGCGGCGGGCGCGGTGCACGACCCGCTGTGGCGACTGCCGCTCTGGGCCGGCTATGACGAGATGCTGCGGTCGGACATCGCCGATCTCGACAACGCACCCGAAGGCGGGATGGCCGGGGCGATCACCGCCGCCCTGTTCCTGCAACGCTTCGTGCCGCCCGCCATCCCCTGGGCGCATCTCGACACCTTTGCCTGGGCGGCCAAGCCCCGTCCGGGGCGGCCCAAGGGCGGCGAGGCGCTGGGGCTGCGCGCCGCCTGGGCGATGCTGCGGGCCAGATACGCCCGCTAGCGCATCTCCGGGCCGGTCGCGCTGACGCGGCTTTGGGACTGTGCAGCGCCCCAAAACCCCGTCCGGCGATGAAAACCCGGCCGGATCAGGCAACCGCCGGCGTCCCTGCTGCGTTTCATGCTCCACACGTCCCTCTGCCCCGTGCCTGGCGGAGGGCGAGAGGAGAGTGGCGCGTGACCGAACCCGGCCTCAACCAGTGGATGCAGACATTGCTCGCCTATGTCCGCTCTGGCGATCCCGATCTGACCAACCGGCAGATGGCGCTGTTGCTGCTCGTCTGCCTGCGCCCCGGCCCGCACACCGTGCGCGGGCTGGCCGGCGCGCTCAGCGTCTCCAAACCCGTGATCACCCGCGCCTTGAACCGGCTGGGCGCGCTCGGCTATCTGCGGCGCGAGCGCGATGATGCGGACCGTCGCAACATCTTTGTGACGCCGACACGGGAAGGGACAAGGTTTCTTGAGCATTTCGAACAGCTCATCGCTGGCGACGGCAGCCCGGGCGAACGCCCGCCGGAACCCGCGCACCGACGCGAACCCGCGCACGCCTGACGCGCAGCCGCCGGCGCGGGGCCGGGCATGACCGCGCGGCTGTTCATCGACGGCGCGGCCGGCACGACCGGGCTGGAGATTGCCGACCGGCTCGACGGGCGGAGCGATATCGAAATCATCCGCCTCGCCCCCGATCAGCGCCGCGACCCGGCGGCACGGCGCGCGGCGCTCAACGCCGCCGATGCGGTGATCCTGTGCCTGCCCGACGATGCGGCGCGCGAGGCGGTGGCGCTGATCGACAATCCGGCGACGCGGATCATCGACGCGTCGACCGCGCACCGCGTCGCGGCGGGCTGGGACTATGGTTTTCCCGAGCTTGTCGGGGCGAACTCCGGGGGCCGCGAGGCGCTGGCCGCCAGCCGCCGCATCTCCAATCCCGGCTGCTACCCGACCGGCTTTCTGGCACTGGTCGCGCCGCTGGTGCGCGCCGGGCTGATCGCCGCCGACCGGCCGCTGAGCGTCCATGCGACATCGGGCTATTCAGGCGGCGGCAAGGCGATGATCGCGGCGTTTGAAGACCGCGACGCGCCGGGCGCGACCGACACCGGCTTTCGCATCTATGGGCTGGGGCTGGCGCATAAGCATGTCGCGGAAATGCAGGTCCATGCCGGGCTGGCGCATCCGCCCCTGTTCACCCCGGCGGTGGCACGCAGCTATCGCGGGATGATCGTCGAGGTGCCGCTGGCCGCCGCCCCGCCGCGCGACGCGCTGCACGGCGCGCTTGCCGCCGCCTATGCCGGCAGCCCGCTGATCAGGGTCGCCGCGCTGGACGAGGCCGATGCGACCGAGGTGCTGACGCTCGAACAGGTGGCCGGCACCGACCGGATCGATCTGTTCGTGTTCGGCAATGATGCGCGCCGGCAGGTGCGGCTGGTCGCGGCGCTCGACAATCTGGGCAAGGGCGCGGCGGGGGCCGCGGTCCAGAACATGAACCTTGCCCTCGGCCTTGGCGAGTATCAGGGGCTGCGGCTGTAAGGCGTTACATTTCGCCGCGCGCGCGGCGGATCGCATACCAGCGGCGGACATTGGCATTGTGTTCGGCAAGCGTTGCCGCAAACACATGGCCGCCGCGCCCGTCGGCGACGAAATAGAGCGCATCGGTGGGCGCGGGATCGAGCACCGCGGCAATCGAATCGCGCCCCGGATTGGCGATCGGCCCGACCGGCAGGCCCGGCGCGGCATAGGTGTTGTAGCCGTTCTTCGCCCGCAGCTCGGACCGCAGGATGCGCCGGCCAAGCGGCCGCCCGCGCGTGACCGGATAGATGACCGTGGGATCGGCCTGAAGCGGCATCCCGACCTTCAGCCGGTTGGCATAGACGCCGGCCACCGTCGTGCGTTCGGCGGCAACGCCGGTTTCCTTTTCGACGATCGAGGCGAGGATGATCGCCTCTTCGGGGCTGGACACCGGGGTCCGCGCGCTGCGCCCGGCCCATAGCCGCGCAAGCGTCGCATCCATCGCCGCCTGCATCCGCGCGATGACGGCGGTGCGCGCCTCGCCGCGCCGATAGGCATAGCTGTCGGGCAGCACCGAACCTTCGGGCGGCACCGGCGCCGGGCCGGTGAGTTCGGGGATCGCCGCCAGCCGCTCGGCAACCAGCACCGACGGCATGCCTTCGGGGATCGTCACCATCAGCCGGGTGACGCGGCCGGAGCGGAGCAGGCGCAGCACGTCGCGCCCGCTCGCCCGCGCCGGGATCCGATATTCGCCGGCCTGAATCGCGCCCGATCCGCCGAACAGCCGGGCGAGCAGCAGGAAACGCCGCGCCGAACCGATGGCCCCTGCCTTTTCGAGCGCCGTCGCCGCGCCGGTCAGCGTCGCGCCCGGCGCGATGGTGACGGCAACCGGCCGGGCGGCCGGGCCTGGCCCGGACCAGCCGAGCCAGGTAGTGCTCCCAACGATCAGCACGAACGTCAGCTGGGTGACAATATACGCGACTAGCAGCAGCCGCTTCATCGCCGCCTCAGACCGCCTTCAGCACCAGGCTGGCATTGGTGCCGCCAAAGCCGAAGCTGTTGTTGAGCACCGCGCGCACCCGCCGTTCCTTGGCCTTGTGCGGCACCAGATCGACGCCCGCGCAGCTTTCGCTCGGATTGTCGAGGTTGAGCGTCGGCGGCACGATCTGGTCGCGCAGCGCGAGGATGCAGAAAATCGCCTCCACCGCGCCGGCCCCGCCGAGCAGATGGCCGATTGCCGATTTGGTCGAGCTCATCGACAGGGTCTCGGTCGCGCTGCCGAACAGCCGCCGCACCGCGCCCAGCTCCAGCTCGTCGCCCAGCGGCGTCGAGGTGCCGTGCGCGTTGACATAATCGATATCGGCCAGCGCCAGCCCCGATTTGGCGATCGCCATTTCCATCGAGCGGAACGCGCCCGAGCCTTCGGGATGCGGCGCGGTGACGTGATAGGCGTCGCCCGACAGGCCATAGCCGACCAGCTCGGCATAGATTTTCGCCCCGCGCGCCTTGGCCCGCTCATATTCCTCGAGCACGACGACGCCCGCGCCCTCACCCATGACGAAGCCGTCACGATCACGGTCATAGGGGCGCGACGCGCGCTCGGGCGTGTCGTTGAACGCGGTCGACAGCGCCCGCGCCTGCGCGAACCCGGCAATGCCGATCGGGCAGATCGCGCCTTCCGCGCCGCCCGCCAGCATCACATCGGCATCGC
Source organism: Sphingomonas sp. URJC2 (assembly GCF_059803575.1). Lineage (NCBI taxonomy): Bacteria > Pseudomonadati > Pseudomonadota > Alphaproteobacteria > Sphingomonadales > Sphingomonadaceae > Sphingomonas > Sphingomonas sp. URJC2. The sequence continues at coordinate 20,014 of NZ_JAPFGX010000002.1, read as the reverse complement.
CGAGCGCGATCATCCGCGCCGCATCGCCGATTGCATGGGCACCGGTCGAACAGGCGGTGACGACGGCGTGGTTCGGACCCATCAGCCCGTATTTGATCGAGACCTGACCCGAAATCAGGTTGATCAGCCGGCCATGCACGAAATGCGGCGACACGCGGCGCGGGCCCTTGTGCTCAAGCACCAGCGATTCGCTCTCGATACCCGGCAGGCCGCCAATGCCCGACCCGATCGAGCAGCCGGCGCGCAGCCGTTCGGCCTCGCTCATCTCGGTCAGCCCGGCATCTTCCAGCGCCTGACCGGCGGCATCGATGCCATAGATGATGAACGGATCGACCTGGCGCTGCACCTTGTGATCGACGCGGCGATTGGGGTCAAAGCCATAGGGATGGTCGGCCGGCTTCACCTCGCAGGCGATGCGGCAGACATAGTCGCTGGCATCGAAACGGGTGATCGTCCCCGCGCCCGACTTGCCGGCGATGATGTTGCCCCAGGCCGTCTCGACATCGCTGCCGAGCGGCGTGACGAGACCCAGTCCGGTGACGACGACACGACGCATGTTCTTCTCCGTTGACGCGAAACGGCTCCCCGGCCCCAAAAAGGGCCGGAGAGCCGTTTCGTTTTTCAGCTCAAGCCGGCCGGCAGGGCAAGCGCCCCGCCCGTCCGATCAGCCCTTGTTGCTGTCGATATAGGCGATCGCGTCCTTGACGGTCGTGATCTTTTCGGCCGCATCGTCGGGGATTTCGACGCCGAATTCTTCTTCGAACGCCATCACCAGCTCGACGATGTCGAGGCTGTCCGCACCGAGATCGTCGATGAAGCTGGCGTCCTCGGTCACCTTGTCGGCTTCGACGCCGAGATGCTCGACGACGATTTTCTTCACGCGATCCGCAGTCTCGCTCATGAGAGTTCCTTTTCGAGAGGTAAATTTGACACTGCGCTTAATCGCGCCACGAAAAGCTGGCAAGCCCCGCGCGGCGATGGCACCCGCAGCGATGGAAAAAACGCCGCCCTTCCCCGTGGGGCAAGGCATGCCGGTGCCCGATGGAGACGATAAGGCATGACCGGAGATACACGCGACGAGGACGGGGCAGCAGCGGACAAGGCCGCGCTGCGCGCCCGCATCCGTGCCGCACGGCGGGCGTTCGTCGCCGCGCTCGACCCGGCCGGCCGGGCGCTGGCGCTGCGCGTGCCGCCATCGCCGCTCCAGCCGCTGCTTGCCCGTGCATCGGTCGTCGCCGGCTATCTGGCGATCGGCAGCGAAGCCTCGCCCGCCGGGCTGCTCGACTGGGCGGCGACGCAGGGCGCGCGCATCGCCCTGCCCTTTGTGTCGCGGCCGGCCGTGCCGATGCGCTTTCTGGCCTGGCAGGCCGGCGAATCGCTTCACCCCGGCCCGCTGGGGCTGATGCAGCCCGATCCGGCGACGGCAGAGGAGCTTGCCCCCGACCTGATTCTCGCGCCGCTGATCGCATTCGACCGCGGCCTGAGGCGGCTGGGCCAGGGGGCTGGATTTTACGACCGCGCCTTTGCACGCTATCCCGACGCCCGGCGCATCGGCGTCGCGTGGAGCGTACAGGAAGTGGCGCTGGTGCCCGACGACCCATGGGACGTGCCGCTGCACGCCGTCGTCACCGAAAAGGAATGGATCGCATGATCGACCCCAGCATCCGCAATGTCGTCGGCATGTTCGCGCTGCTCGCACTGATCGCGATCTGGGCGGTGATCGTGGCCAGCTTTTCGCCGCTGATCGGCGGGCTGCCGATCCTGGTGCAGGCGCCGATCTACATCCTGGCCGGGATCATCTGGGTGCTGCCGGCGCGCCCGTTGATGCGCTGGGTGGTCACCGGCCGCTGGCGCTGAGCGCCGGGCCGCCCGGCCCCAGCTCGACACGCTGAAAAAACGACACGCTGAAAAAGCGAAAGGCCCGCAAGCACATAAGTGTGCCTGCGGGCCTTTTCGGTGCAACCAAATGGCGCGAGTGACGGGGCTCGAACCCGCGACCTCCGGCGTGACAGGCCGGCGCTCTAACCGACTGAGCTACACCCGCGCTTCGGTTGAGGCGCGCCGGTTAGGGGAGCTGTTCGGCCCTGTCAAGCAGATCATCTGCGCGATCCCGCAAAATCATCCGCCATCACCGATATTTTTTGAGCCCCCCCCCCCGCGCGACAGCGGATCGTCCCCGCCGCTTTTGTTGCCGCCGCCGCGCCGCTATGCGCAGGCGACGGACACAGAAGCCGGTGGCGAAAGGATGATGATGGCAGAGCTGATCCTGGTGCTCGACGAAGGCACGACCTCGACCCGGGCGATGCTGTTTTCCCCCGATGGCGCATGTCTGGGCGTGAGCCAGCGCGAGCTGACCCAATCCTATCCCGCCCCCGGGCTGGTCGAGCATGACGCCACCGAGATCTGGGAAAAATCTCTCGCCTGCGCGGCCGAGATGGTCGAACGCGCGGGCGGCGCGGCGCGAATCGCCGCCATCGGCATCACCAACCAGCGCGAAACCATCGTGTTCTGGGACCGGCAGACCGGCCAGCCGCTCGCCCCCGCCATCGTCTGGCAGGACCGGCGGACGGCCGCGATGTGCGCGGAACTGCGCGCCGGGGGGCATGAGGCGGCGGTGCAGGCCAAGACCGGGCTGCTGCTCGATCCCTATTTCTCCGGCTCCAAGATCGGCTGGGCGATGCGCCACTGGCCGCAGCTGGCCGAGGCCGGCGACCGGCTGGCGGTCGGGACGATCGAATCCTGGCTGGTGTGGAAACTGACCGGCGGCCTGCACATCAGCGATGCCAGCAACGCCTCGCGCACCGCCCTGATGGCGATCGGCAGCGGCGGCTGGGACGATGGCCTGCTCGCGCTGTTCGGCGCGCCGCGCGCCGCGCTGCCCGAAATCACCGACAGCGCCGGCCGATTCGGGGAGACGCGGCTGTTCGGCGATCCGATTCCGATCTGCGGCCTGGCCGGGGACCAGCAGGCGGCAGCCATCGGTCAGGCCTGTTTCGCGCCGGGCGACACCAAGGCGACCTATGGCACCGGCGCGTTCGTGCTGACCGCGACCGGGACGACGCTGCCGACCTCGCGCAACCGGCTGCTCGCCACCATCGCCTGGCAGATCGATGGCCAGCGCGCCTATGCGCTCGAAGGCTCGGTGTTCGTCGCCGGCAGCCTGATCAAATGGCTGCGCGACGATATCGGCCTGATCGGCGCGGCCGCCGAAAGCGCGGCGCTGGCGGCAAGCGTTGCCGACAATGGCGGAGTCTATCTGGTCCCGGCGCTGTCGGGTCTGGGCGCGCCCTGGTGGCGGCCCGAGGCGCGGGCGGCGATCACCGGGCTGAGCTTTGCCGCCGGGCGCGCGCACATCGTCCGCGCCGCGCTCGAGGCGCAGGCGCACCAGACGCATGATCTGAAGACCGCCTTTGCCGCCGACGGGTTCGACTGGACGTGCCTGCGCATCGATGGCGGCATGGCCGCCAATGACTGGATGGCGCAGGACATGGCCGATCTGCTCGACCTCGAGGTCGAACGGCCCGACAGCGTCGAGACGACGGCGCTAGGCGCGGCGATGCTCGCCGGGCTGGGCGCAGGGCTGTTCGATTCGCTGGCCGCCGCAGCGGCGATGCGCGGCGGCGCGCGCCGTTTCCTGCCGGCGGCCACCGCCGACCAGCGCCGCGCCCGGCTCGACGGCTGGGCACGCGCGGTACGCGGGGTGCTGACCGACTGAGACGGGTTTTTTGGGGCGCCTGACGCCGCATGGGCGGCACCGGGTTGTTTGTTGCGCGCCTCGCGGCGCGGGGGCGGCACCAGCCCGCACCCCCACCCGGCCTCCCATAGCGTATCCTGCCGTTGGGAGGCCGGGTGGGGGTGCGGGCCGGTGCCGTTCTTCCCAATCACAAACACCCGGTGCCACGATATCGGCGCAACCCGCCGCCCATCAACCGGCGGGTTCGTCCTCCGCCTCGTCCTCGTCGAGATCGTCCTCATCGATATCGAACGCCAGATGCTCCTCGACCGCTTCGCCGATCAGGTCGAGCTGTTCGGCGGTCGCGCCGAGTTCCAGCGTGTCGCCCTCTTCATCCTCGATGCGCAGCAGATAATCGTCGCCAACCCGTTCGATGGCGAAGCGTGACAGGGCCTTGGCCATTTGGTGCCTCCATGGCTGGTGGGGCCTGTTGAACGCGCCAGCGCGCAAGCGGATGCAGCGCGCCGACACAGCTCCATAGCGCGGGCAGATGACGGTTTGGCGGCGGCCCGCCGACTGAGCGGCTGGCGCAGCGACGCCGAACCGGCTTTAAGGGCTTTGGGCGCATAACCGGGGGAGACGGCGATGAACGTGACCGATTTCGAGGTGAAGGCACCGGGCGGCGGCACCGCCGCGCTGGCCGGCCATGCCGGCAAGGTGCTGCTGATCGTCAATGTGGCGAGCAAATGCGGCTTTACCCCGCAATATGCGGGGCTGGAGGCGCTGCACCGCCGCTTTGCCGACAAGGGCTTTGCCGTGCTCGGCTTTCCCTGCAACCAGTTTGCCGGGCAGGAACCGGGCGACGCGCAGGAAATCGCGACCTTCTGCACGACGACCTATGACGTGACCTTCCCGGTCTTTGCCAAGATCGACGTCAACGGCCCGGGTGCCGATCCGCTCTATGCGCATCTGAAGGCGGCGGCGCCGGGCATGCTCGGCACCCGGTCGATCAAATGGAACTTCACCAAGTTCCTCATCGACCGCAGCGGCAAGGTCGTGCGTCGCTATGCGCCGACGATCAAGCCGGACGACATTGCGCGCGACATCGAAGCGCTGCTCTGACCATGGCTCCAATCCGTCCCCGCAACGTTGGTCCGGCCGGGATCAACGGCAGGGACGCAGGGCATGGAGATCTGGGGCGGCCATGAATGCACGGTCAACCGGCTGGACGAGGCGCGCGGCGGACGCAACGGCACGATCTATTGCGACCAGACACGGCTGAGCGGGCATCACGACCGGATCGCCGACCTGGACCTGTTCGCAGGGCTGGGGCTGACGGCGCTGCGCTATCCGGTGCTGTGGGAGCGCGTGGCCCCGGACCGGCCCGACCGCATCGACCTGAGCTGGTCGGACGCGCGGATCGCCGCGCTCGACCGGCTGGGCATCCGGCCGATCATCGGGCTGCTCCATCATGGCGGAGCCCCCCGCTATACGAGCCTTGTCGATCCCGACATGCCGCGCCTGTTCGCCGATTATGCGGGCCGGATCGCCAGCGCCTATCCCCATGTCACCGACTGGACGCCGATCAACGAACCGGTGACCACGGCACGCTTTGCCGGGCTTTACGGCCATTGGCACCCGCATGGCCGCAGCGAGGCGACCTTTCTGACGGCGCTGGTCACCCAGATCGAGGCGACGGTCGCGGCCATGGCGCGCATCCGCGCCGTCAATCCCGCCGCCCGGCTGGTGCAGACCGAAGATCTCGGCCGGACCTATGGCCCGCCCCGGCTGGCCGCCCTTGCCGCACATTACAATGCCCGGCGCTGGCTGGGCTGGGATCTGCTGACCGGGCGGGTCGGGCCGGACCATTGCGCCTGGCGGCTGTTCGCCGACGCGGGGCTGGCCGACCGCGTGCGCGCGCTGCCGCCCTGCCCGCCCGACATGATCGGCATCAATCATTATGTGACGAGCGACCGGTTCGTCGACGACCGGCTCGACCGCTATCCCGAACTGCCCCGCCCCGTCGCCGGCTTTCATGACCTGACGGCGGCGCGCGTGCTCGATCCGTCGCCCCCGGGCCTGGCGGGCGCGCTGGCCGAAGCCGCCGCGCGCTACGGCCTGCCGCTTGCGGTGACCGAAAGCCATCTGGGCTGCACCCGCGAGGAACAGATGCGCTGGCTGGCCGAGGGCTGGCAGACCGTGAACCGGCTTGCCGCCGCCGGCATGGACATTCGCGCCTTCACCATCTGGTCCCTGCTGGGCGCGCACGACTGGTGCAGCCTGCTCACACGCCGGCGCGGCCGCTATGAAAGCGGGGTGTTCGACCTGCGCGCCGGACGACCGCGCGCCACCGCGCTTGCCCGGCTGGTGCGGGGGTTTACCGGCGATCCGGCGGCGCGCGCATGGGCACAGGCGCATCCGGCGCTGGCCCGCCCCGGATGGTGGCGACGCGATGTGCGGTTCGAACACGCGCCGCATGTCTGGACCGGCGACCGGCCGGCCGCCCCGCCCGAACGACGGGTGCCGCCAATCCTGATCACCGGCGCGACCGGCACGCTGGGCCGCGCGCTGGGCCGCGCCTGCACGCTGCGCGGGCTCGATCATGTGCTGACCGACCGCGCAAGCTGCGCGATCGACGATGCCGATGCCATTGCCCGCGCGCTCGACCGGCTGCGCCCCTGGGCAGTGATCAACGCGGCCGGCTGGGTGCGGGTCGACGCGGCGGAACAGGCGGCAGACGCCTGTGCGTCGGCGAATGCGCGGGGAGCCGAGCTGCTGGGCGCGGCATGCGCCGCGCGCGGGCTGAGACAGATGCTGTTTTCATCGGACCTGGTGTTCGATGGCGCGACCGACATGCTCTATGTCGAAGACGACACGCCCCGGCCGCTCAGCGTCTATGGCCGCAGCAAACTGCGCGCCGAACAGGCCGTGCTGGCCGCCGATCCGCGCGCCCTCATCATCCGCACCGCCGCGTTTTTCCAGCCGTTCGACCCGCACAACTTTGCCATGGCGGTCGAATCGGCGCTGTCGGCCGGGCAGCGATTCGACGCGGCAGCGGGCCATATCGTCAGCCCGACCTTCGTCCCCGATCTGGTCCATGCCAGCCTCGACCAGTTTCTCGACGAGGTCTGCGGCATCCGCCACCTGACCCATCAGGATCCGGTCAGCTGGCTCGATTTCGGCCGCGGGGTGGCGGGCGCGCTGGGCCTTGATCCGGCGCTTGTCCGGCCGGCCAGCCCGGCGGCGCTGGGGTGGCGGGCACCGCGTCCGCGCTTTGCAGCACTCGGGTCGCGGCATGGACGGATGCTGCCCGGCCTCGCCGACGCGCTGGCACGCCATGCCGGGTTGCGCCGGGCGGCCGGCGCGCCGGCACCCAAGGGGCATGAGCCGCGCGCCGGCACCGCCGGATAAGCTGGGGATAAGGACCACCCCGCCCTTCCCCTTCGCGGCGCGACAACCCATAAGCAGGCAATGCCCCACGCCCCGTTCGTTCCCCTGCGCGTCTTTTCCGCTTTCACCATGCTTGAAGGCGCGATCGACCCGAAGGATGTGGCGAAGGCCGCGCGCGGCCATGGCTTTCCGGCGGTCGCGGTCGTCGACCGCAACGGCCTGTATGGCGCGATGGCGTTTTGCGAGGCGGCGATGAAGGCCGGGGTGCAGCCGATCGTCGGCACGCTGCTCGGCGTCGCGCGCCCCCGCCACGGCGATCAGCCGCCGGCGCTCGACTGGCTGGCGCTCTATGCCCAGAACGAGACCGGCTATCTGAACCTGTGCGAGCTGGTGTCGATGGCCCATCTCGACCGGCCGATCGAAATGGACCCGCATGTGCCGTTCGAGGCGCTGGCCGGGCGCACCGAGGGGCTGATCGCGCTCACCGCCGGGGCCGAAGGCGCGCTGGCGCGGCTGTTCGCCGAGGAGCAAGCGGCGGCGGCCATCGACTATGTCGACCAGCTCGAACGGCTGTTTCCCGAGCGGCTCTATATCGAGCTGTCGCGGCGGATGGACGAGACCGAGGCGCGCGCCGAACGCCATCTGATCGATCTCGCCTTTGCCCATGACCTGCCGCTGGTCGCGACCAATCCGTGCTGCTTTGCCGAGGCCGATTTCCACCCCGCGCATGACGCGATGCTGTGCATCGCCTCGTCAAGCTATGTCGACAGCGACGATCGCCGCAAAAGCTCGCCCGATGCGTGGATGAAGCCGGCGGCCGACATGGCGACGCTGTTTGCCGACCTGCCCGAGGCGCTGTCGAACACGCTGGTCATCGCCCAGCGCTGCGCGGTCGCCGCGCCCAAGCGCAAGCCGATCCTGCCCAGCCTTGCCGGCGACCGCGAGGGCGAGGCGGCAAAGCTGCGCACCGACGCCCATGCCGGGCTGGAGGCTCGCCTCGCCGCCGCCCAGATCACCGATGCAGGCGCGCGCGCCGCCTATGTCGAACGGCTGGATTTCGAGCTGGATGTCATCATCCAGATGGGCTTTCCCGGCTATTTCCTGATCGTCGCCGATTTCATCAAATGGGCGAAGGCGCAGGGCATTCCGGTCGGGCCGGGGCGCGGCTCGGGGGCCGGATCGGTCGTCGCCTGGGCGCTCACCATCACCGATCTCGATCCGCTGAAACTGGGGCTGCTGTTCGAACGCTTCCTCAACCCCGAACGCGTGTCGATGCCCGATTTCGACATCGATTTCTGCGAAACCCGGCGCGAAGAGGTGATCCGCTACGTCCAGCAGAAATATGGCCGCGACCATGTCGCGCAGATCATCACCTTCGGGCGGCTGAAAGCGCGCGCGGTGCTCAAGGATACGGGCCGGGTGCTGCAGATGAGCTATGGCCAGGTCGACCGGCTGGCCAAGCTGGTGCCCAACCACCCGACCGATCCCTGGACGCTCGACCGCGCGCTCAACGGCGTCAGCGAGCTGGCGCAGGAATATAAGACCAACGCCGAGGTGAAGAGGCTGTTCGACCTTGCCGGTAGGCTGGAAGGGCTGCCGCGCCACAGCTCGACCCATGCGGCGGGCGTGGTGATCGGCGACCGGCCCCTCGCCCAGCTGGTCCCGCTCTACCGCGATCCGCGCTCCGACATGCCGGTCACCCAGTTCGACATGAAATATGTCGAGGGCGCGGGGCTGGTGAAGTTCGACTTTCTGGGGCTGAAGACGCTGTCGGTGCTCCAGCGCGCGGTCGAGATGCTGGCCGCGCGCGGCATCACGGTCGATCTGGGCACGCTCGGCTGGGACGATCCGGCAGTCTATGACCTGCTTCAGCGCGGCGACACGGTGGGGGTGTTCCAGCTCGAATCCGAAGGGATGCGCCGCACGCTGGCCGCGGTCCGCCCGACCAATTTCGGCGACATCGTCGCGCTGGTGTCGCTCTACCGGCCGGGGCCGATGGACAATATCCCGCTGTTCGGGTCGCGCAAGAACGGGCGCGAGCCGGTCACCTATCCGCACCCGCTGCTCGAACCGGTGCTGGCCGAAACCTATGGCATCTTCGTCTATCAGGAACAGGTGATGCAGGCCGCGCAGATCCTGGCCGGCTATTCGCTGGGCGGCGCGGACCTGCTGCGCCGCGCGATGGGCAAGAAGATCAAGGCCGAGATGGACGCGCAGCGCGCGATCTTCGTCGAGGGCTGCGAAAAGGTGAACGGCATCGCCGCCGACAAGGCGAACGAGCTGTTCGACTTGATCGACAAATTCGCCGGCTATGGCTTCAACAAGTCGCACGCCGCCGCCTATGCGCTGCTCGCCTATCAGACCGCCTGGCTGAAGGCGCATCATCCGCACGAATTCTTCGCCGCCTCGATGTGCTACGACATCGCCCAGACCGACAAGCTCTGCGTGTTCGTCGACGATATCCGCAGGCTGGGGCTGACGCTGCTGCCGCCCGACATCAACCGGTCGGACGCCGAGTTTGCGGTCGAGCCGGTGGCGGGCGACGGTGACGGCGACAGCGAGGGGCCGGGCCTTGCCGTCCGCTATGCGCTGGGCGCGCTGCGCAATGTCGGCGAGCGGGCGATGGCGCAGCTGGTCGAGGAACGCACGCGCGGCGGCCCGTTCGCCTCGCTCGACGATTTCGCCAACCGCGTCGACCCCAAGCTGCTCAACCGCCGCCAGATGGAAAGCCTCGCGGCGGCAGGCGCGTTCGACGGCATCGCCCCCGACCGGGCGGGGGTGTTCGCCGCCGCCGAGACGATCCTGGCAGAGGCTGCGCGTGCCGCCGATCAGCGCGCGACCGGCCAGGGCGGGCTGTTCGGCGAGGCCGACATGGCCGGGGCCGCCATCGCGCTCCCCGCCGGGCAGAGCTGGTCGCTGGCCGAGCGCATGGCGCAGGAAAAGGACGCGTTCGGCTTTTACTTTTCCGCCCATCCGGTCGACCGCTATCGCCACATAGCCGACGCGCATGGCGCGCGCAGCTATATGCAGCTGTCGACGGTCAATATCGGTGACGAGCGGGTCGGCGCGACCATGGCGGCGCTGATCGAGGATGTGCGCTGGCGTACCTCGGCCAAGGGGCGGCGCTATCTGCTTGCCACCTGTTCGGATGCCAGCGGCCAGTTCGTCGCCAGCTGTTTCGACGATGCGGCGGCCAAGGATCTGGAAGATGCCGCGCGCAATGGCGGCTGCGGCCTGTTGTCGGTCGAGCTGGACAAACGGCCGGGCGAAGACAGCCCGCGCGTCGCGATCAAGCGGCTGCAGCCGCTGGAAGGACTGGGCGATGCCGCCCGGCTGATGCTGCGCCTCGAAGTTTCGGCACCCGAGGCGCTGGGCGAAATCGCGGCGTTGCTGGGCAGCGCCGGCAGCGGGCGCGGCGAGGTGCGGCTGTCGGCAGCCGGCCCGGCGGGCACCGCCGATGTGCGGCTGGGGCGCGGGTTCAGGCTCGATGCCGAACTGGCGGCGCGGATCGAGCAGCTGCCGGGGGTGGTGCGGGTTGCGCTGAGCGCGGTCGAAACCCCGCGCCTGGCGCTGGTTTCCTGAGCGCCGCTGTTCTGCAACCCGCGCTGTTCTGAAACCCCGGCTGGCCTGAAGCGCCGGGCCGGTCAGCCGCGGCAGCGCCCGTTGCGGCCCTTTTTGCGGCACGCCTCTTCCAGCGGCACCGGCAGCGGCGTGAAATAGGGCGGCGCATAGGTGAATTGCTGCTCGGCCAGCCGCTGGGTCAGGCTGTTGCGCAGCGTCGTCAGCCGCTGTTCGGCAACCAGATGCAGCTGCCCGCGCCGGGCGAACAACGCCTCGCGCCCGATCCGCGCCGCGGTCGTGCAGAAGTTGAACTGCGGCAGGCCGACGGCCGAAAAGCTCGAATAGGTGCGCGTGCCATAGGCGTCGAGCTGGCTGGCCCCGGCCTTTTTGTGGCGGCGGGTGAAATAGCCCGACAGCGTCTGATAGGCGGCGGCCAGCTCCGCCTTATGATTGTCGAGCATATGGTTATACTGGTTGCGGGTCAGCAAGGTCGGATCGAACTGGCATTGCAGCGCCGCGACATTGAGCGCGGAGCGCAGGTTCCACACCACCATCGCGCGCAGCTCGGCCGGGGTCGCGCCGGGCAGCGGCGATGCGCTCACCCCCGGTTCGTCGCCGCGCACCGGCGGTCCGCTGAAATCGGGCTGCTTCCAGAAAAAATTGGCCTTGAGCGGCGCAAGCGGTGCCGCCGCCAGCAGGATCAGGGCAAGAAAACGAGGTTTACGCATCAAAGGCTCCGCACAGCGCGGCATGCCTAACGGTTTTTGACAGGCGGCAAAAGCGGTTTGCGCCAATCCGTGACCAAGCGGAGGGCGACGCGGGGGCGGCGGCTGTGGGGACGCGCAAAACGTCGGGCCATGCAAAAAGGGCCGCCCGGTCGCCCGGACGGCCCCTTCAGCCATTGGCTGCGAAGCTTACTTCGCGGCTTCGGTGCCGTTTTCGGCAGCGACCGGAGCAGCCGCATTGGCGTCGGTGGCGTTCATGTCGTTCGCCATCGCGCCGTCATTGGCCATCGCGCCGTCCATGTCGGTCATGTTGTCGGTGGTGACATTCATGTCCATGGCGTTCATTTCGGCGACGTTGGCGTCGGCGACATTGGCTTCTTCCTTGCTGCCGCAGGCGGCAACCAGCAGAGCGGCGCCGGCGATCATCGAGCCGGTCATCATCTTCGCGAGAAGGTCACGCATTCGAAACTCCCTTGTTTTTCGGATTTGGCCGGCTCGCAGGCCCTGCTTTAGCCAAATCGCCGCCGTGTTTAGACAGAAAATCTTCACCCCTCAAGAGTGGTTCTTGCCGCCGCAACCCAATCCGTCAACGAACCCGGCAAGGTTTGCGGCCAGCGCCGCATCGACCTCGGCCAGTGTTCGCGGCTGGCCGATGCTCCTGAGGCTCGCGACCGGATAATCGGGCAGGCCGCACGGCACGATGCCGCCAAAATGGCTCAGATCCGGGTCGATGTTGAGCGAAAAGCCGTGAAACGTCACCCAGCGGCGCACGCGCACGCCGATGGCGCCGATCTTCACCTCCTGCCCCTCGAAATCGGTCCAGATGCCGACCCGGCCGTCAATCGCCCGCGCCGCCACGCCCAGATCGGCCAGCGCGGCGATCAGCCAGCCTTCCAGCCGGTGGACGAAACAGCGCACGTCGCGGCCGCGCCGGCTGAGGTCGAGCTGGACATAGCCGACACGCTGCCCCGGCCCGTGATAGGTGTAGCGCCCGCCCCGCCCGGTCGGGAATACCGGGAAACGCGGCGCGATCAGCTCGGCGGGATCGGCGCTGGTGCCCCCGGTGTAAAGCGGCGGGTGTTCGAGCAGCCAGATGCGCTCGCGCGCCTGCCCGGCGGCAATCGCCTCGGCCCGCGCCTCCATATCGGCGAGCGCCGCCTGATAATCGGTCAGCCCCGGCGACTGCGTCCATTCGATCTCGGTCGTCATGCCCCCCACATCGCGGCTGGCGGGCCTCGCTTCAAGCGCCGGATCGGTTATATGCGGGGCAAGATGCAGGAGACGGGAATGAAGCTCGACCTCAGCCGGGCATGGAGCGATGCCATGGCGATTCTTGGCAGCCAGCGCGATCTGCTGATCGCGATTGCCGGCGTGTTCCTACTGATGCCGACATTGGTGATGAACATCCTGCGGCCGATGGACATGGCGCAGGATCTGCCGCCACTCGAAGCGCTGGAGCTGTGGATCGACACCAACTGGCATTATCTGGTGCTGAGCGCGGTGATCGCGGCGCTTGGCCGGCTGGCGATGCTGATCCTGCTGCTCGCCCCCGAACGGCCGACCGTGGCCGAGGCGCTGGCCGCCGGGCTGAAGCTGTTGCCGATCTTCGTGGTCACCAACATCCTGGTCGGGCTGATGCTGTTTGCCGGCGCCGTGCTGCTGATCCTGCCGGGCCTGTATCTGGCCGGGCGCACCCTGCTGGCCGAAGTCACGCTGGTTGCCGAGCGGTTGTCGAACCCGGTCGCGGCGATCACCCGCAGCATCCGCGTCACGCGCGGCAATGGCTGGCGCATCTTCGCGATGGCGGCGATCATCTATGTCGCGGGCTTTGTCGTGACCGGCCTTGCCAATGCGAGCGTCGTGGTGATCCAGATCGTAGGCGGCACGGCCGAGGTGACCGGTTTTCTGGGCGCGCTGGTGTCGGCGCTGTTCGGCGCGGGGGTGACGCTGGTGCTGCTGCTCGTCACCATCGCCATCTATCGCCAGCTCTCCGCGCAGGACTAGACCGGTTACCGGTCAGCCCGTGCCGCTGATCAGCGGCACGTGCGGCGCGGCGCTGGCGGGCAGATGGCCGGTCAGGCGCGGGTCGGTGAAGGTTTCGATCTCGCGCCGGAACGGCACGAACCCCTGGGCGCGGTAAAAGCCGAGCGCTGAAGGGTGATCGAGCGTGCAGCTGTGCAGCCACAACCGCTCCACCCCCGCCCGCCAGCCGAGCATCAGCGCATGGGCCATCAGCCAGCGGCCATGCCCCTGCCCGGTCAGTTCGGGGACCAGCCCGAAAAAGGCGATCTCGCACGCCCCCGGGCGGCGAAAATCCAGCTCCACCATGCCGACCTCGATCCCCGCTCGGTCGAGCACGGCATGCACCTCCACCCCCGGATCGCCGAGGATCGCGGCCAGTTCGGCATCGGGCATGACGAGGCGCGAAAACCACAGCCATGGCTCACCGACACGGCGGAACAGCTGGCGATAGGCATCAAGGCCGGGCTGGGGCCAGCGCCTGAGCGCGAGCGGGCTTGCCGGCATCGGCCGGGGGCGCGGCCGGGCGCGCATTTCAAGCGAGGTGACAATCGTCGCCACCTCGCCGGGGGCGACCGGCACGATCATTCAGCGCCGCCCGGCATCGGCCTGGCACTCCATCTCCACCCGCGCGCCAAGCGCCAGCGCCTCGACGCCCATCGCGCTGCGCGCCGGCAGCCGCCCGGCCGGGAAATAGGGCACATAGACGCGGTTGAACGCGGCCCAGTCCGCCATGTCGTCGAGCATGACGAGGCAGTGGACGACATGTTCAAAGCCAAGCCCCGCGCCGCGCAGGGCAGCGCCGATATTCTCCATCATCTGCCGGCTCTGCGCCTCGATGCCTTCAGGCAGGCTGCCATCGGCGCGGGTGCCGAGCTGGCCGGACAGGAACAGGATGTCGCCCGCGCGCACCGACTGCGAAAACGGCCGGGGCGCGCCGTCCGGGCCATAGGCCGGCACATGGCTGGCGGGCGGCGGCACCGCCTGCGCCGCACCCGCGATGAGCGTCGCCGCCATTGCCGCTCCCAGCGCCCGGATCATGCCGATCATCTCCCTCTCCCCCCGTTTACCCGCCAGCCGCCGCGTCGTGCAGCCGGCCATCATGCAGGCGCAGCACCCGGTCCATCCGCGCCGCCAGCCGTTCATTATGGGTCGCGACCAGCGCGGCGGCATTCTGTTCGCGCACCGCGGCCAGAAAGGCGTCGAACACCATGTCGGCCGTCGCCTCGTCCAGATTGCCGGTCGGCTCGTCGGCCAGCACCAGCGCCGGGCGGTTGGCGAGCGCGCGGGCGACGGCGACGCGCTGCTGCTCGCCGCCCGACAGCTTGGCCGGGCGGTGGCCGAGCCGGTGCTGGAGCCCGAGCGCACCGAGCAGCGCGCCCGCACGCTGTTCGGCCTCGGCCTGGGGGGTGTCGCGGATCAGCTGCGGCAGCACGACATTTTCGAGCGCGCTGAAATCGGGCAGCAGATGGTGGAACTGATAGACAAAGCCGATGCGGTCGCGGCGCAGCCGGGTGCGCGCATCATTGTCGAGCCGCGCCGCCTCCTCGCCCAGAATGCGGATCGAGCCGCCAAACCCGCCTTCGAGCAGGCCGACCGCCTGCAACAGCGTCGACTTGCCCGATCCCGACGGGCCGAGCAGCGCGACAATCTCGCCGGCCGCGACATCAAGGTCGACGCCGCGCAGCACATGCACGGTCTCGGTCCCCTGGGTGAAGCTGCGCGTCAGGTCGCGCACCACCAGCACGTCATTCATAACGCAGCACCTGCACCGGATCGGTGCTCGCCGCGCGGAAGGCGGGGTAGAGCGTCGCCAGAAAGCTCAGCACCAGCGCCATCACCACGATCGCGGCAACCTCGACCGGATCGGTGCGCGCGGGCAGCTCGGTCAGGAAGCGGATCGACGGATCCCACAGATTCTGGCCGGTCACGAACTGCACCGCCTCCACCACCCGCTGGCGGTAGAACAGGAACAGCGCGCCCAGCGCCAGCCCGGCCGCGATGCCCAGCGCGCCGATCGCCGTGCCGATGGTCACAAACACCTTGATCAGCCCGATCCGCGTCGCCCCCATGGTGCGCAGGATCGCGATGTCGCGCGTCTTGGCGCGCACCAGCATGATCAGCGCCGACAGGATGTTGAACACCGCGACCAGCACGATGATCGACAGCACGACGAACATCGCCACCCGCTCGACCTGCAACGCCTCGAACAGCGAGGCATTCATCTGCCGCCAGTCGGTCATCACCCCCTGATTGCCGATGCGCGGCAGCAACGGGGCCAGAATCTCGCCCACCCGGTCGGGATCGGCGGTCTTGACCTCGATCATCCCCACCGAATCGCCCAGCATCAGCAGCGTCTGCGCATCTTCCATCGGCAGGATCACGAACGCCTTGTCATAATCATAGACCCCGACCTCGAAGATCGCCGCCACCCGGTAGCTGACGATGCGCGGCACCGTGCCGAACGGGGTCGCCTGCCCCTGCGGGCTGATCAAGCTGATCGACCCGCCGACGCGCGCGCCCAGCGCCTCGGCCAGCCGCGCGCCGATGGCGACATTGTCGCTGCCCGGCACCAGATCGGCCAGCCGCCCGGCCACCACGCCCGAACGCACCACCGGATTGGCGCGGATATCGGCCACCCGCATCCCGCGCGCCAGCACGCCTTCGACCCGCCCGTCATAGCTGGCCATCAGCGGCTGTTCGATCAGCGGCGTGGCCGAAACGACGCCCGGCACCGCGCGCGCATCGGCAAGCAGCGTCCGCCAGTCGCGCAGCTGGCCGCCATAGCCCTGGATCACCGCATGGCCATTAAGGCCGACGACGCGGTCGAACAGTTCGGCGCGAAAGCCGTTCATCACGCTCATCACGATCATCAGCGCGGCGACGCCGAGCATGACCGCCACCAGGCTGATCGAGGCGACAAGGACGATAAAGCCCTCGCCCCTGCCCGGCAGCAGATAGCGTTTGGCGATCATCCGTTCATAGGCGGAAAGGATCATTCCGGGTTCCGGTTGCTGGCCATCAGGCCGGTCTAGAGGGTTTGGCGCGTCAGGGGAATCGCCATGGGTGGGTTTTGCGGGTGCGACCGGCGGCCGGCCTCATCCCCGCCTGTTGCATCGAGGTCACAGCATGGGGGAAATAGGCTGAACCCCCGATAAACGGGCATGACAGCGGCGCGGAGTCGTCATAGCCTTGCATTACTGAACACAGGCAATGGCCATGGTTCGGGGAAAGTCTCGCTCCGCCAGCCTCTTGAAGGGGAGCAGGCGGGCGTCGAGCGGGACGACAAAAGGGGGCTGACGAGCGATCGTCACGCGGGTGCCCGGATCGGAAACGATCCGGGCATTCTCCTTTTCGGGGCCGGTCGCCCTGCTACAAACCGACATTGCAAACTGGCCCGGTTCCGCACGCAGGCGAGACCACGCCGCCAGACCGGCGTGTGGCAGATGGTCGCCGCCGAAACCGGATCGCTGCCCGACACGCGCCGGACCTCGCAGCAGGGCCGCATCGGCACGGGCGTCGCCCTGCCGGGTCGCGGCGCGATCTGCCCGATCAGGCCTGGGGCTTGTCCTCGACGGCCGACCGGGTTTCAGCGGCGCGGGGGTCGACCGGGCGCGCCTGCTCGATCGCCTCGACACGGCCGGGGGCCGGCGCGGACTGATCGTCCTCGGCCATGCCTTTCTTGAAGCTTTTGATGCCCTTGGCGACATCGCCCATCATGTCGGAAAACCGGCCCTTGCCGAACAGCAGCAGCACGATGATGCCGACGACAAGCCAGTGCCAGAGGCTGAAACCACCCATGAAAACTCTCCTCAGGGGCCGGTCGCCCCGGTCGCGCCACCGCGCGTGTTGCGGCTTATCTAGTCGCTCTCGGCGTCGCTTTCCAGTTCGTCATCGCCCGCCATCGCCCCGGCAAGCGCAAGATCGACCGGATCGAGCAGCCCGGCGGCGCGCAGATCGTCGATCCCCGGCAGGTCGCGGCGGCTTTTGAGCCCGAAATGGGCGAGAAATCCCGGCGTCGTTGCATAGAGCAGCGGGCGGCCCGGCCCTTCGCGCCGCCCGGCCGGGCGCACCCAGCCCGCCTCCATCAGCACGTCGAGCGTGCCCTTGGAAATCTGCACGCCGCGCACCGCCTCGATCTCGGCGCGGCTGACCGGTTCCTGATAGGCGATGATCGCCAGCGTTTCGACTGCTGCCCGGCTCAGCCGGCGCGGCTCCTCGCGGTCACGACGCAGCAAATGGGCAAGATCGGGCGCGGTCTCGAAATGCCAGCGGCCGCCGCGCTCGACCGGACCGATGCCGCGCCCGGCATAATCGGCGGCCAGCCGGGCCAGCGCCGCGCGCACATCGATGCCCGGCCCGACATGGGCGGCGATCTCGTCCACCGGCAGCGGCGCGGTGGCGGCGAACAGCACCGCCTCGACCGCGCGCACGCCGAAATCGGCCTGCGACGCAGCGTTCGGGGTAAAACCGGTCACGACGCGCCCCGCAGATAAAGCGGCGCGAACGGCGCGTCCTGGCGCAGCTCGGCCCGCCCCTGCCGCGCCAGTTCGAGCGCGGCGACAAAGCTGGAGGCGAGCGACGACCGCGCCAGCTGCGCATCCGCGACCTCGGGCAGAAACGCCTCGATCCGCGCCCAGTCGGGCCTGGCCCCGATCAGCCGGCCCAGACGCTCCAGCGCGGCATCGAGCGTCATCACCGGGCGGCGGGCAATCTGGTGGACGACCGGCCGGGTGCGCGCCAGCACCCGGCCATACGCCTCGATCAGATCGTAAAGATCGGCCTGCCACAGGCTCTGGCGCACCGTCGCCAGCCCTTCGGGCGCGCCGCGCGCGAACACGTCGCGGCCCAGCCGGTCGCGCGCCATCAGCCGCGCCCCCGCCTCGCGCATCGCCGCCAGCCGTTGCAGCCGCAGTTGCAGGCGCAGCGCCAGCTCCTCGGGGCTGGGCTCGATCTCGGGATCGCGCGGCAGCAGCAATGCGGATTTGAGATAGGCGAGCCATGCCGCCATCACCAGATAATCGGCAGCAATCTCCAGCCGCAGCGCGCGCGCGCCGGCCAGATAGGCGAGATATTGCTCAACGAGCGCCAGGATCGAGATTTCGCGCAGATCGACCTTCTGCCCGCGCGCCAGCGCGAGCAGCAGGTCGAGCGGGCCTTCCCAGCCGTCAATCTCGATCACCAACGATGCAGACGAATCGGTCACGCGCGCGAGACTATCACGCCCGCCCAACCTCTCCGCCACAGCCAAGCTCAGCCGGCGGCGCTGGCCGTCAGCACCGGGGCAAGCAGCCGGTCGCGCGTGGCGATCAGATCGGCCATGGCGGCGGGATCGGGCGCAGCCCCGGCCTTCACACCCGACATCGCGCGGTCCAGCCGGGTGCGTGCGGCAGCGGTGATCGGCGGCACGGCGGCGGCGATGGCGGTCATTTCGTCCATCCGCGCCCAGCAATCGAGCACGATGTCGCACCCGGCCTTGAGTGCTGCGACCGCCTTGTCCGCCGGGGTGCCCGACAGCGCCTTCATGTCGATATCGTCGGTGAGGAGCAGCCCGTCAAACCCGATGCGGCGGCGGATGATGCCGTCGATCACCGCCGGCGACAATGTGCCCGGGCGCTCGGCATCCCAGGCGGTGTAGACGATGTGCGCGCTCATCCCGATCGGCGCGTCGGCCAGGCGGATGAACGGGGCCAGATCCTCGGCCAGTTCATCCTCGCCTGCCGTCACCACCGGCAGCGCCTTATGGCTGTCGACCAGCACCCGGCCATGGCCGGGCATATGCTTGACCACGCCGACCACCCCGGCCTCGGCAAGGCCCGCCAGCACCGCCCGGCCGAGTGCGGCGACCCGCATTGGTTCAAAGCCATAGGCACGGTCGCCGATCACGTCATCGGCCCCGGCGCGGCGCACATCGAGCAGCGGCAGACAGTCGACACTGATCCCGCATTCGGCGAGCATCAGGCCGAGCGCATGGGCATTGGCGCGCGCCGCCGCGATCGCCGAGGCCGGGGCGATGTCGTAAAGCTGGCCGAACAGCGCGCCTGGCGGAAAGGCCGGCCATTCGGGCGGCTGCATCCGCGCCACCCGCCCGCCTTCCTGATCGATCAGCACCGGCAGATCGTCGCGCCCGTGCAGCGCGCGCAGATCGTCGGTCAGCGCGCGCAGCTGGGCACGGTCGACGCAGTTGCGCCGGAACAGAATATAGCCGGCCGGATCGGCAGCGCGGAAAAAATCGCGCTCGTCGGGGGTGAGCGCGGGGCCGGACAGGCCGAAGATGACGGGGATCATCGCCGCGCGCTCAGTTGACGACCAGACAGGCTTCGCCCGCAACCTTCAGCCGCGCACAGGCGTCGCGCGCGGCCTCGGCCGACACGGCGGTCGCGCGCAGCCGGTAGAATGTCCGCCCGCCGACCTTGGCCGGGACGACGAACCGGTTCAGCCCGTCCAGATAGGCAAAGCGCCGCGACAGCCCGGTCCAGGCCGACAGCGCGACCGCCTGGCTGTCGAACGCGCCGAGCTGGATCACGCTGCCCGCCGGGCCGGCGGCCATGGGCGCAGGCGCGGGCGGGGCCTTGGCGACCAACCGGCCCCCTTCGCTGACAGGCGCGCTGGCAGCCCCCGGGCCGGTGGCGGTGCTGGCCGGCGG